>CAUZBE010000135.1:0-7731 GCA_963577885.1 Alphaproteobacteria bacterium | reverse complement strand
AGGCGGGGGACGTTCTTGCAGATGATCGGCTCGCGGAACACCGTGCCGCCTAGTATATTGCGGATGGTGCCGTTGGGCGAGCGCCACATCGATTTTAGGCCGAATTCCTCAACCCGCTCCTCGTCCGGCGTGATGGTGGCGCATTTAACGCCGACGCCATATTCCTTGATCGCCTCGGCGCAATCGATCGTGATCTGATCGTCCGTCTCGTCCCGCTTCTCGATCCCTAGGTCGTAATACTTCAGGTCAATATCGAGATAGGGTAGGATCAATTTTTCCTTGATAAAGGCCCAGATAATCCGCGTCATTTCATCCCCGTCCAGTTCCACGACGGGGGTCTTCACCTTAATCTTTCTCATATACCTAACCTCTTGGGTGGATTGATCCACCTAATGTTTGTTTGTTCGAGCGGACAATATCATCCACGCCGTGAAGGTCAAAGGGTCCCTCACAGTCTTTCTGGGTGGTCCGGCCACCGGGACGGCGGCGCGGCCGCCAACAGCTCAAAAACCGCAGCTACATTTTCAGCGGTGGCATAGTAATCTGCGATGCCCGGATCGGCGAAACCACCCGTGACCACTGCCTGCAAAAGCGCCGCCAGGGGCTGCCAATAGCCGCCATCATCCAGGATAACCAGGGGCTTATCGTGCAGACCCAATTGCCGCCAGGAGATGATTTCAAAGGTTTCGTCCAGGGTGCCGATGCCGCCCGGCAAGGCGACGAAAGCGTCGGCCAACTCGAACATCAGCTGTTTGCGGCTGTGCATGGTATCGACCACATGTATTTTCGTCAGGCCGCGATGGTCCACCTCCCGATCCTGAAGATGTTTCGGAATGACACCGATGACCTCGCCGCCCGCGGCCAGGGCCGCATCGGCTACCGCGCCCATCAGGCCTACATGGCCGCCGCCGTAAATCAGCTGCAGGCCGCGCCTCGCGATTTCTTGACCTAGTGCGAGGGCGGTATCGCGGTAACCTTGCTGTTCGCCATACCGGGAGCCACAATAGACGCAAATGGAGGAAACCTCTGCCATGACCATTCCTGTTCTTCGTTTCTTGCCGGTATTTTTGTCTGCGCTGACCATGGCCCATGCCGGGCTGGCCAGGCCGGCCGATGTGGTTGGCGTGAAGGTGACGAAAAGTGGCCCCGGCGTCTATAGTTTTGCGGCTACCGTCCGTCATGGCGATACCGGGTGGAAGCATTATGCCGGCGCCTGGAAGGTATTGGGACCGGACGGCAAGGTGCGTGGCACGCGTGAATTGGCCCATCCCCATGAACATGAATAGCCCTTCACAAGGTCGCTTTCAGGCGTGGTAATCCCAGACGGCTTCGGCAAAGCCCGCCTTAGAGCCCGACATAAAGTGCGTGGCTATGGTGGGGCGGAGATGACGGTTGGCCTGTCCCGATGACCCGAATTGCCGGCCTGGTAGTGATTTTGTTCGCTTCGACGTTTGGCGCCTCCGTCGCCGCTGACGAGCTTTCCCGGGGCGCTTATCTGGTCCGCGCGGCGGGCTGTATCGGTTGCCATACGGATATAAAGGGCCGCGGCCCGGCCCTTGCCGGCGGCCGGGCCATAAAGACACCTTTCGGCATGTTTTATAGCCCCAACATTACGCCGCACCCGGTGATGGGCATCGGCGCCTGGAGCGATGAAAATTTCCTGGCGGCCCTGGGCCATGGCATCCGCCCGGACGGCAGCCATTATTTCCCGGTGTTCCCCTACCCCAGTTACGCTGCCATGCGGGCCGAGGATGCCCTAGCCATCAAGGCCTATTTGTTCGCTCAGGCACCTGTTGCGCGACTGAACAAGGCCCATGATGTGCCGCCGCCCTTTTCCTGGCGCTGGACCGTAGGTTTCTGGAAATGGCTGTATTTCAAGCCGGGTCCTTGGCAGGATCGACCGGGTCGGGATGCGGCATGGAACCGTGGTGCCTATCTGGTGCACGCTATGGCGCATTGCGGCGAATGCCACACGCCACGTAATTTTATGGGCGCGATGGACCAATCCCGCTTTCTAGCTGGCACCCTGGAGGGTCCCGACGGTGAACTGGTGGCCAATATTACCACCGATCCCAAGACCGGCATTGGCGACTGGAACGCGGCGGATATCGTGCAATTGCTTCGGGACGGCACCAAGCCTGACTATGACGATGTACAGGGCGGCATGGCGGAGGCCATCCGGGAGGGTTTGGTCTATATGACGGACAATGATTTGAACGCCATCGCCCGCTATCTTCGCACGGTGCCGCCGATCATCAACCGGGTGGAGCGAAAAGCTAAATAAGCAGACACAACGGGATGGGATTGCCCGCATGGGGGCGAAAGCGTACCCTGTACCCCTGTATAGCGGAGAAATGGCGTGCGTAATCGTGATACGGTCTTCATAGGTTTGGCGGTGGCCCTGGTAGGGGCCGGGCTGGTGTACGCCCTGCTGCCGGAAGCGGAGGCGCCGCGAACGGTCGGGCGGCAAACAGCCGGCGGGAAGGTATCGAACGCTATGTCCGCTACCGCTGGCGGCCACAAACTAGCGGCGCCCAACCTGGGCACGTCGCCGGCTCTGCCCAGCGGCCGGGCCAAAACGGCCAAGACACGAAATGAGGCCGCTGCAGAGGCGGCCGGGTCCGACGTAGAGGCACCGGCCTTCGATGTTGTCCGGATCTCCAAGGACGGCACGGCGGTGGTGGCCGGCCGGGCGCCCGCCGGCGCTATCGTGCGGCTGTCCCTGGATGGTAAGGTTTTGGCCGAAGTGCCGGTCAGTCATCGCGGCGAATGGGTGGCGGTAATCGACCAACCGTTGCCCAGAGGCCATGCGGAACTAGATTTTCTAGCGACAATGCCTGATGGCACGACAATCGCGTCTGAAACAACGGTCGCGTTGATGGTGCCGGGCAGGGATACTTCGCCCGTTCCGGGAACCGCGCCAGTGCAGGAGCCGGGAAGCGTCCTAGCCGTGTTACTCTCGAAAAGCGGCGAAGGCCCCGCGAAACTGCTGCAGGAGCCGGAACCGGCAGGCGGCCCGTCTTCCAACCAGTTGAGTGTCGATACCATCGACTACGATGACAAGGGTAATGTGGTACTCTCGGGCGGCGCGCCGGCGGGGTCTAGGGTGCGGACTTATGTGGACAACAAACCGATCGGTATCTCCCAGGCGGATAAGAACAAGGGCTGGCTGTTGAAGCCAACGGTGGAAGTCCCGCCGGGCAACCATACCTTGCGGGTGGATCAGGTGGACCGGGTGGGCCGGGTTATCAGTCGCATCGAGTTGCCCTTCGTCCGGGCCGCCGTGGCCGAGGTTCTGGCCACCACCACGGCCCGCCTTCGGGTCATCGTGCAGCCCGGCAACAGCCTGTGGCGCATCGCCCGACGAGTTTACGGCAAAGGCATCCGCTATACCGTGATTTATCAGGCCAACGACGATCAAATCCGCGATCCGGACCTGATTTTCCCCGGCCAGGTCTTCAATCTGCCGGTGCAAAATTAATCCGCGGAAACCTAAGAACGTGTCGGGACAGTCTAGATTTTTGACCTGTGCGGGGCGCGAGATGCATTTCATGGAATGGGGTGACAGCGCCGCGCCGACCTTGGTGATGTGGCACGGCCTGGCCCGCACCGGGCGCGACTTTGATATTCTGGCCGCCGCCATGGCCAGGGACTACCGGGTGATTTGTCCCGATACCCTGGGCCGGGGCCTCAGCCAATGGGCGGCGGACCGTGACAGCGAATATTGCTATGAATTCTATGGCCGCATGGCGCTTTCGCTGTGTGAGCAGTTGGGTGTGGATCAGTTGCGCTGGATCGGCACATCTATGGGCGGTTCCCTGGGCATTGATCTGGCGGCCGGGAAATTAAAGGGCCGCATCAGCCATTTGGTGATCAATGATATCGGCCCGGAATTGCCCGAGGCGGCGGTGCAGCGGATCGCCGACTATATCGGCAATCCGCCGACCTTCGCCACGATTGGCGAATTGGAAGGCTGGTTGCGGACCATCTATATCCCGTTCGGCGATAACCCGGAAATTTATTGGCGCACGATGGCCGATACCTCCCACAGGCGCACGGACGATGGCCAAGTGACCGTGCATTACGACCCGGCAATAGTTTCGCAATTCACCCTGCATCGCGCGGATCTGGACCTGTGGGACGCCTATGACCGCATCGACTGCCCGACGCTATTGTTGCGCGGCGCGGAGTCCGATTTGCTGCCCGTTTCAGTCGCCCAGGCCATGGCTGAACGAGGCCCCAAGGCGCGGGTGCAGGAGTTTGCCGGCTTTGGCCATGCCCCATCGTTGGGCAGTAGCCGTGAACATGCCGTGATCAAAGAATTTTTAGATGCCTAACACGACAGGAGTGAACTGATGTCAAGAATGCCCGCGCTTAGCCTGGCCGCCGTACCCGGCCGCCGCCTCGCCACCCTGGAACTAGCTAGCGAGATTGAACGCCGTGGTTTTACGGGCATCTATTGCCCGTCCACCGTAGCCAATGTCACCCTGTGCGCCGCCCTGGCGCAACGCACCAACGAGATCTATTTCGGCACATCGATCGCACCGATCTATGCCCGTACGGTGCTGGATTATGCGCAGACCATTTCATTCATTCACGAGATTTCCGGCGGCCGCTTCCGCTTCGGCATCGGGGTTAGCCACGGCCCGTCCCTGAAACGCATGGGAGTGACCGCTGGTAAGCCGCTATCCGAGACCCGTGATTTCGTAGCCGAACTGAAAGCCGTGGAGCGGGTGGGGGATATGCCGCCCATCATCCTGGCCACCATGCGCCGTAAAATGATCGCTCTGGCGGGAGAGATCGGCGACGGCATGGTTTTCGCCAACGCCTCCCGCAGCTTCATGGCCGCATCCCTCGCCGCCCTACCCGAGGGCAAGCGCAACGATAATAATTTTTACATCGGCAATATGATCCCCACCTGCATCTCCGATGATGTGGAGGCGGCGAAGGCGGTCAACCGCCGTACCCTGAACTCCTATGTCCAACTGCCGAACTACCGCAATTATTGGAAAGAGTCTGGCTACGAAGAGGAAATGGCGGGAGTTGAAGCCGCCATGGCGGCGGGAGAGCAGGAAAAGATCGCCGGCCATCTCAGTGACAAGTGGCTGGCCGATAACACCCTCTTTGGTAGCGTCACCCAGGTGCGCGACGGCCTGGAAGCTTGGTTCGATGCCGGTATCCACACGCCGATCTTGGTGCCGTCGTCCGCCAACGGCAACCAGCTGGTGGCATTCCAGGAGATGTTCGCGGCTTTTTCTTAGCCAATCAGTTCGGCATATTTATCCAACAGGGGCAGCACTTCGTCGCTGCCGGCGGAGGGCAGGGTGAAGACGGTCCTTTCCACGCCGGCGTCTTGATAGCCCTTCATTATATCGGTCTTGCCCTCGGCGCCGAAGATGGTGATACCCAGGCCGTCGGGATCGCGGTCGGCCTCCGCCGCCATCTGGCGGAACCGAGGCAGGGTTTCCAACACATCGAAACCGCGCCCGCCCAGGGGCATCCAGCCGTCGCCATATTCGATGGCGCGCCTGGCACCATGGGGAAAACCACCACCCACCAGAATGGGAGGATAGGGTTTCTGAAAAGGTTTGGGCCAAGCCATCATAGGATCAAAATTGACGAATTCGCCTTTGAATTCAGGCTTGGACTCGGTCCAGATAATCTTCATGGCGGCGATACGTTCGGCCATCAGGCGAAAGCGGTTTTTGAATTCGGTGCCGTGATCGGCCATTTCCTCGGCGTTCCAACCGCCACCAACGCCCATGATCACGCGCCCGTTGGAAAGTTGATCCAGGGTCGCAACCTCCTTCGCCAACTGAATGGGATCGCGTTGGATCACCAGACAGACACCGGTGCATAAAAGAATAGTCTTGGTCACGGCGGCCGCCGTGGCCATGCCGACCAGCGGGTCCATACAGTCGTAGTAATGTTTTGGCAGCTCGCCGCCGCCGCCCCAGGGCGATAGGCGCGAGAGAGGAATATGGGAATGCTCCGGGAACCAAAGGGATTCAAAACCTCGATCCTCCGCCGCCACGGCCAGTTCAGCTGGGGTAATGGAATAGTCTGTCGAAAAAATTGCTACGCCGTAATCCATCTCCCACCTGCCTGTTTTGTTCTAGATGCCGCGAAGGTACGCATCTGGGTATAGTATCAGGCTACACAGATAGGGAGCAATCATATGCCACGGGTACGGGAAATAGAAATCGATGAAGTGCCGGAAGACGTCCGGCCCATATACCAACGCTTCGCCACCGAATACGGCCCATTTCTCAATCAGGTGAAAATATTTGCCCATCGTAAACCGGCCCTGCGGCATATCATGGGCATGTTGCTGGAACTGGCGGACGAAGACGTCCTGCCCAAGCGGTATTTGGAGATTGCCCTGGTTGTAGTCTCGAAACTAAATGAATGCAATTATTGCGTGGCCCATCACGCCCCCCGCCTGATGGATCAGGGACTGTCGGCGGCAGCGGCTGCAAACATTTTGGCTGATCAGGTGCCGGGCTTTGACGAGGTTGATATGCTGGTGCGCGACTACGCCGTACAGGTCACGAATACGCCCGGCCGTATCCGCGACGCCATGTATGAACGCCTGCACCTCCACTTCAGCGAGGAACAAATCGTCGAATTGACCCTGCGCACCGCGCTGTGTGGATTTTTTAACCGCTTCAACGATGCCATGGGGATAGAGATGGAAGATGGGGTCGAGGACGAAATGCTGGCCCGTACCGCGGCGATGGGAGATTGAGCGTGAGTTACCGGGACATTTTGTACGAGGTCGAAGACGGTATCACCACCATTACCCTGAACCGGCCCGATAAGTTGAATGCCTTCACCGATGTAATGTTGAAAGAGATCATCGACGCCATCGACCGGACCGATGCCGACGATGCCGTCCGCGCCGTGATCTTCACCGGCGCGGGCCGTGGTTTTTGCGCCGGGGCTGATCTGTCCCGGGGTGCCGCTACCTTCGATATGAAGGAGCGGGATGGGGCTGGGCCGATCGAAGATTGGCGCGATGGCGGCGGTTTGGTCAGCCTGCGCCTGTTCGAATCCAAAAAGCCGCTGATTGCGGCCGTCAACGGCCCCGCCGCCGGTGTCGGCGTGACTATGCAACTGCCCATGGATATCCGCATAGCCTCGACCGAGGCGCGCTTTGGCCTGGTCTTTACCCGCCGGGGTGTGGTGATGGAGGCCTGCAGTTCCTGGTTTCTGCCCCGCATCGTGGGCATCAGCCAGGCCATGGAATGGGTCATGTCGGGCCGGGTCTTTCCCGCCGACGAGGCGCTAAAGGGTGGTTTGGTCAGCCAGGTGGTTGCCCCCGACGATCTGTTGCCCACGGCGCGCGCCGTGGCAAGGGAAATCGCCGATAACACCTCCGGTATCTCCGTGGCCCTGTGCCGGCATATGATGTGGAAGATGCTGGGCGCTGATCACCCCATGGAAGCCCACAAGATCGACAGCCGTGGCATCCGCAGCATGGGGCAACTGCCCGATGCCTACGAAGGCGTACAGTCGTTCCTGGAAAAGCGTCCCGGCAACTACACCATGAGGCCCAGCACCGACATGCCCGCGTTTTTCCCCTGGTGGAAGGAACGGGAGTTCGAATAGCCGGATAATTTTTTGAATTAGTTTACCGGCGGCCAAGCGATCATCAGGTCTTGAGCCTGGGCTCTAATCTCATCGGGGATGGTCATAGCCCGCCGGGCCTTTAAATCGAACATACAGCCC
>CAUZBE010000134.1:0-7752 GCA_963577885.1 Alphaproteobacteria bacterium | reverse complement strand
TTCTTTTTTACCGTCCACGATGCGGAATTGTTCGGTGATACCGTCGTCGTCCAGGGAACGCTCGATACCCAGCAGGGTGTTGACGGGATGATCGCACAGGCCGGCGGCAAATTCGGCTTCCTGACGGGCGGCATCCAGGGCAGCTTGCCGGTTCGGGGCATCGTAATGGGCTAGAAAGTGACCCGCCAGTGTCTCTATCACCGCATCATATGCGGCCAGGTCGATCTCTTTGACGATGACGAAGGTGGACCACCCGAAGCTGTTCGTGCCCTTGAAGGCTGTCGCGAATGCTATTTCCGGCGCACCGTCCAGGACACCTGGATCAACCTCCCCGCCGGCGAAGGCGAAGGCGCCAGAAACGGCCCATTCGCCAGGCCGGGCTACGTTGTCGAAGATGTACCGGTCCGAGGCGTCGAGCTGTATGGTCTGGGGAAATTTCATAATTTGGTACGATAGCAGACCGTCGCGGCGCTGTCCCGGCGCCAGTTGCCCAAGCGTCCTGGTTCCGGCATTGTGCCGGCGATGCAAATGATAAGGGCAAAATTAGGCTTTGCGGCCTGTCTATCTGTTCTACTTGCCCTTGGCCCGGCGTCGGCGGAACAGCGCTTTATTACCCTGGCCTCGACCACATCGACGGTGGCCTCGGGGCTTTACGATGCCATTCTGCCCATATTCACCCGTGAGTCGGGCGTCGCCGTGCATGTCATCGCGGTCGGCACCGGGCAGGCCCTGCGTCTGGCGCGCAACGGCGACGCGGACGCCCTGTTGGTGCATCATCCACCCTCAGAACGGAAATTTGTCGCGGACGGCTTCGGCATTGATCGGCGGGCCGTGATGTACAACCAGTTTCTGATCGTCGGGCCACGGCGCGATCCCACCGCCGCCACCGGTGCCTCCGACGCGGCCGCCGCCCTGGGGCGGATCGCCGCCAAGGAGGCGCCCTTTGTCTCCCGCGCCGATAACAGCGGCACCCATATGATGGAGCTTGGATTATGGCGGTCGGCGAATGTCGACCCCGCACCGGGATCAGGCACCTGGTATAAAGAGACCGGATCGGGCATGGGGGCAACCCTACGCATGGCCTCGGCCATGGGGGCCTATACCCTGACCGATCGCGGCACCTGGTTGAGCTTTCGCGGCAGGGGCGGATTGACCGCCATCTTTGACCGCCCCGATAGTACCTTGCGTAACCAATACAGCATCATCATGGTCAACCCTGCCAAACACCCTCACGTCAAGGCAGCCGATACCCGCCAGTTCATCGACTGGCTGACCTCCCCGCCCGGACAGGCCGCCATTGCCGCCGTCACCATGGCCGGCGAAAAACTGTTCATTCCTAATGCAGCAGGCTTACAATGAAACCCATCTATCAAACAGGAGGGCCAATGCCATGGAATTTGGTATTCATTTCGTAAACTCTACCTATCCCGAGCCTGACCGGGCCGTGGAATTCTGCCTGGCGGCGGAGCGCGTGGGCTTTACCTTCGCCGTTACCGTCGAACACGTGGTCCTGCCCACCGAGTACAAATCAACCTATCCCTATTCGGCCAACGGCAAGCTGCCCGGCGATCTTGGCACCTCCCTACCCGACCCGCTAATCTGGATGGCCCATGTGGCGGCACGGACCAAAACCCTGCGCTTCATGACCGGGGTGCTTATTTTGCCCCAGCGCAATCCCCTGGTGCTTGCAAAACAGATCGCGACCATGGATTACATGTCCGGCGGGCGGATCGAGCTAGGCATCGGCGTCGGTTGGCTGGAAGAGGAATTTGATGCCCTGGGCGTGCCCTTCGCGCAGCGGGGTAAGCGGACGGATGAATATATCGGGGCCATGCGCGCCCTTTGGGCGGCAGACGATGCGGCCTATGGCGGCGAGTTCGTCAATTTCAAGGGTATGAGCAGCAATCCCAAGCCGATCCAGGCCCCCTTGCCCATCGTTGTCGGCGGCCACAGCGAATTCGCCGCCCGCCGCGCCGGCCGCCTGGGCGATGGCTATTTCCCGGCCACCGGTTGGTCCGGCGACATCAAGCCCTTGCTGGCCATGGTTCGCGAGGAAGCCGAAAAATGCGGCCGTGATCATGATAAGATCCAAATCACCACTGGGCTGGACCCCGATGACCTAATTGGTTCCGCGCAACGCATGGCTGAACTGGGCGCCACCAGGGTCGTGGTGCCGTCCACCCAGTTCCGCGACGATGTTCCCGGCAGCCTGGAACGCTACGCGGCGGAGGTAATCGCGCCCGTACAAGAACGGCTCGCCTAGCGCATTTTCATTGATTAGAAATTTCTCTAAAAATTAGCTTCCCCTTAGGCGCCGACCACGGCGAGGGCCGCGATATTGACGACGCCTCGCGAGGTGACGGCGGGGGAATAGGCCAAGGCCAGGGCACGCTGATTTACCAGTAGTTTGGTGGCGGTTACTTCGATTTTTCTAGGCCCGGGCCAACGGTACTAGTGAACAGCGTCCCGTTTCAGATCCTCAGCCTTTTGAGACTGATATCGATCCTGCGTCATGCGGCTCCCGGATTACCGCCAAAACTATCCGCCCGGGACCTGGCCACATAGGGCATGGTCCAGGCGCGAAATACAACCGATGTAACGAATTCGCACTAAGGTCGCGATAATGATACGGGGTAGGAACGATCCGCTATGCATTCACCAGAAGAGCGCCGTCGCCACGGCGGGCACGCAGGGCTTTACCATGACCGGCCGCCAATTCATCCGCCGGCCAGCCCAGGTTACCGTGGTAGCCCACGCCATAACGCACCACCGCTTCGTCCGCGAATTTCCGGAACTCCGGTACGTTGAGCCAGATCCGCATCAACAGCCGCATGCGGTCTTCTTCCTGTTCCACCGCATGGGCATCACGGCCGTGCAAAATTGTATAGTTATTGCAGAATTGGATATCGCCGTTTTGGAAGGGGAAGGCCAGCCGTGTCTCGGCCGCGATCTCGTCGATTAAATCCAGGATAGCTTCGTCATCGTCTAACATGGGCTCGCCCTTGCGCGCGTTGGCCGAGGTTATCCAATTGCGGTTATAGCGGCAGGATACGACGCCGTTGACCTGACTGAACAGCGGGACCCTATAGCCGGAGGTGGGATCCTCCCCTGCCCCGTGTTCGCCCATTCGGTCCCACTCAAAGCCCGCCTGCAGGCGCGGCATAAGATCCGGCCGGCGCTTGAGAATTTCGTTATAAATTGTGGTCGAACTGGCCAAGTGGCTTTGTGGGGCATCGCTAGCCTGGCGCACGCACAACAGGGAGACGATATCCATCAGGTCCACGTGCAGGTTCACGTACCTGGGAAAGCCAACACCTCGCGAGCCCTGGTTCGGTTTTAGGGCGCCGGCGGTGACATAATGAATCAATCCCGCATCGCTGTTTTGGGTCATTCCCATGCCAATGTGGCGGCACAAGCCATAATACATCATCTCCAGATCAGTATTGCCGTGCGCCTCGACAGGTAAGCCGCGAAGCAGGGCAAAGCCACGCCCGGACTGCAGATCCCGCGCGATAGACGCCAGCATTTTCGAGAGCCGGGGCAACGGAAAATCCGCCGCTGAAATCCCCGCCAATTCCAATCCGTTTTCCTTCACCGCGCCCAGGGCGATTTCAAGCTCGCGGATGTGGTCATCTTCAAGAGTATATTCCCAGGACCGGTCCGTCTCCATATCGGCCCCACGCCAGGCGCTGGCGTCGGTCACGGGCGCAAAGGCTCCATTATTCATGGTCTATCTTCCTTTATCGTCATCACCGCTGGTCTATACGGGCCGGCTGCCTTGCAACAGGATGCGCTGGTGCCGGCGCCGCTGGCTGACGGGAAAATCCATGTTGACCGAGTGCACCAGGCATCGATTGTCCCAGATCAACAGATCACCCACCCGCCATTCATGGTCATAGCGGTATTCTGGCTGCGTTATGCGAGCCAGAACCCATTGCAACAATTCTTCGCTATCCTCACGCGGCACATCCAGCACCCGGTCAGTCCGGTTCGCATTGAAATAGAGCGCCTTTTTCCCCGTATCCTCGTGGGTACGGACCAGGGGGTGCACGACTTCGGGCGTTTCGTCTATTTCCGCCTGGGTCCGTAGCTTGGGGCGCCCCGGCGCCCGGGCCGTATCATAGCCATGCACGGCCTGCAGGCCATGCACGCGATCTTTCTCCGCCTGACCGAGATTTTCGTAGGCCAACTGGGTATTACAAAAGCTAGTTTGGCCACCACTATCCGGAATTTCGATGGATTGCAGCAGGGTCGCCTTGGCCGGAACTTCGAGATAGGAATCATCAGTATGCCAACCGCTCAGCCGCACCAGCTGCAAATCCTCCGGCTTGTCTTCAGGCCGGGCATAGGTGCTGTCTAAAATCGAGACTTCCGGCACCTGACCGTCGCGCTGATTACGTAGCAATTGCAACTGCGGCTCGCCAAACCGGCGAGCAACATTGACGAAATTAGCTGCGCTCAACGGCGCGCTGCGAAAACACAAAAGATGGTGGTCCAGAAACGCCTCGTGCACCGCCGCCCCGTCATCGCTGTCCAGTGGTTGCGAGAGATCAAGGCCAATGATTTCGGCGCCCAGGGCATCCGACAATGGATTAATCTGTACGGCCATGACGGCATCCTCCCAGATTGGTTGTGGCGCGGGCCCGGTCAAACGCCCCTGTCCTGCGAAATCCATGACATTTTATGCAAAAAAATTCTGTTCTGCCAGGATGGATTATACCAGCAGGCTGCCGTAAGAGGTCGCCCGAGCCGGCCCCGGATTTCAGACAGCGCGGATTTTTGCAAGAATTGGTCAATTTCGCTGTCCAAATTAGCCGAATGCCGTAGCAGGCCATCCGCGGTGCCCACCACCTCGCGGGTCATTTCGTTGGTTCGGCCGACCGCCTCGGCGACCTGGCTCATGCCGTCGCCGACTGCCCGTGTGCTATCCGCAGCACTTCGGACGCGGCGGCTGATCTCACCCGTGGCCTCGGCCTGCCGGTCACCCGAATCGGCGATAGCGGAGGCAGTCTCATCCAACGCTTCGATAGTGCCGTTGATGCCGCGAACGTCCAGCCCTCATGCTGCCGTTCAACAACAAAGCTGGAAAACTCCCGATTGGCGTCAAGAATTCGGAGGCGGAGGCGGTGGGCAATATAACGGCCCTCCGCTGATACTGACCAGTAGGCGCCACTGCCATTGCAATGGCGCCTTAATCCCCGACCCACTGTGCATACTGGCCGACCGATCTCGCGGGCACGCGGCCTGACGGAGCCCTGTCGAGCGTAGACGAGCTATGCTGCGGGCATCGCGACACCTGGCGATTATTCGTGCTGGACCAGCCATTGCGCCTGATGGCATAGTCACTCCTAATTACCAGTTCATGGATAATGGTATCTGGAGCGCGTTGGCTCGGGTGCAGGCACGGAAAAAATAAGGGGAATGAATATGAACGTATCAACGTTTAAGGCAAAGGACACACAAGGTGATCCGGCGCAGTGGCAGGCCCGGGTTGATTTAGCCGCCGCGCACCGGCTGGCGGTATTGCACGGCCTGCACGAAGGCATCTTCAATCATTTCACGCTTGCCGTGCCGAATGCGGACGATCGCTATTATCAGATCCCCTTTGGTCTGCACTGGTCGGAAGTCACTGCCAGTACATTCATGGAAGTGAGCTACGACGGCACCTTGATCAAGGGCGAGGGCGAGGTTGAGCGATCGGGCTATTGCATCCATGCGCCCATGCACCGGCTGTCGAAAGAAGCCGCCTGTGTCCTACATACCCATATGCCCTTTGCCTCCGCCCTGACCCGGTTGAAGGATCAACGTATCCTGCCCATCGGCCAGACCGAATTGGGTGTCTCCATGCAGACCGCCTATGACGATGAATACACTGGACCGGGCTTCGACCCGGCCGAAGGGGAACGGTTACTGGGCGCTATCGGCGACAAGAGTATCCTGTTGATGGCCAATCATGGCGCCGTGACCATCGGCCGTACGGTGGCGGCGGCCTATGACCGGATGTATTACCTGGAACGGGTGGCCCAGGTGCAAATGTATGCCATGTGGACCGGACAGCCCCTGCATGTGCTATCCCAGGATGTGATCGACAAAACCATCGAACAATTCAAAAAATCTCCGACTTACTATGGCCGGCCCAACGCCGAGCATCATTTCGATGCCCTGAAACGGATGCTGGACCGCGAACAGCCCGACTACACGAACTAGAGCGCGTCTGCCTCCAAGCGCGGATAGCCATCAGGAAATATATGCAGGCCATCGGCGCCCAAGGGCAGGTCGATGGCCTGTATTACCGCGGCCATGGGCAGAGCGCCGTAAAGATGGGGGAAAAGCTGTCCGCCACGAGACGGCTCCCACTGCAATGCCGGGCCTAGTTTCTCCGCCGAGACCACCAGCAGGATCAGACCCGTCTGCCCGGTCCGGTGCTTGGCCGTGCTGGTCCGCACCTGGGCATGGGTGGAAAAATGGATAAAGCCATCGCGCCGGTCGTCGGCCGACCCGGCATAATCGCCGCTGGCTCCCGCCGCGCGCCAGGCTTCGGCGGGGCAACAGTGGTAGATCAGTTCTTTACTCATGCTGCCATCCAGCCGCCATCTACCATCAGATTTTCCCCGGTAATATAGCGCGCCTCGTCGCTAGCCAGAAAGGCCACGGCGCTCGCCACGTCGTCGGGTCGTCCCAGGCGCGGCAGAGGCGTGCGCCGCTTTGAATAATCAATCAGTTCGGGATCATTGGCGCGGCCGCTTTTACCAGTAATGATCTTACCTGGCGCCACCGCATTGCAAATGATCTGCTGGGGCCCATAATCAGCGGCGATCTGCCGGGTCATATAGACGACCGCCGCCTTGCCAGTGCCATAGGCGATATCCCCTGGCGAGGAAACCATGCCATGTTGGGAAGAGATATTGACGATGCGGCCCCGCGCCTCGGCACGGACCTGCTGATTTATCATTTGCTCCACCGCCCGCTTGCAACCCAGGAACACACCTTTAGCGTTTACCGCCAGAACCTGGTCCCACTCCGTTTCAGAGGTTTCCAGCAAGGGCTTCCCGGCGGATATGGCCGCATTGTTGATCATCACGTCCAGACGGCCGTGACGCGCCACGACGCCGGCTACCACCCGGTCTAAATCATTCCACGACGTCACATCGCCTTGCACAAAGTCGGCCTTGCCGCCGGCCGCCGATATCTCCGCTACCGTAGGCCGGCCACCCTCTCGGACCTCCTCGGTTTGGTCAAACACCGTCACGACGGCGCCTTCCGCCGCCAAGGTTTGGCAAATGGCCCGGCCAATGCCCGACGAGCCACCCGTTACGATGACTGCCTTATTTTCAAAACGCATTTGGATACTCCTTCAATCGAGCGATGTAACGGCGCCGCGGGTTTTTTTTACACCGCTGCGTTGGCGCTTGCCCTCCAGCCGGCGCTGCCTCGCACCTCGACTTGGTTTGGTGGGCCGGCGGTGTTTTGGCGGCGTGGCGGCGGCGCGTATCAGTTCTAGCAAGCGCGCCAGGGCATCCTGGCGGTTACGCTCCTGGCTGCGGAACCGGCTGGCGGTCAGCACGATGGTGCCTGCCCGGGTCATGCGACTGCCGGACAGGGTGCGCAATCGGTTCAGCACGGCCGGCGACAGGGTCGGACTGTCGGCGGCATGGAAACGCAGTTGCACCGCCGTCGCGACCTTGTTCACATTCTGCCCGCCCGGACCCGGCGCGCGGATAAACCGTTCCTCAATCTCGTCCTCGAACAAGG
>CAUZBE010000133.1:0-7788 GCA_963577885.1 Alphaproteobacteria bacterium | reverse complement strand
AAAATTGGTGAATTCCTAAACAACAATCCGGCCTGGCCTTCCCGCGACCGTTTGATCCGACGGGCCGAGGAAGCCATGGTGGTAGGACGGATCAAAGATCCCATCGCCCTGGAATGGTTTACCTTGCACCGTCCGCTCTCGGGACCGGGCCAAATTCGCCTGGCGGAGGCCATGTTCCGCAACGGCATGGAGGACGATGGCCTGCAATGGCTGCGCTATGCCTGGATAAACAATGTTTTCAGCCGCCGGAAATCAAGGGTTATTTACCGTCGGCACCGCAATAAGCTGACCCAGGCGGATCACATGGCTCGCCTGGATCATATGTTGTGGCAAGGCCATCGACATAGGGCCCGGGGGCTATACAGCCTGGTCCCCAGTGGCTATCACAAAGTGGCCGAGGCCCGGGAAAGCCTGATGGTAGGAGCCCCCGGTGTAGATAGTAAGGTCGCGGCGGTGCCCTCCGAATACCTGGACGATAGCGGCCTGGCCTATGAAAGACTGCGCTGGCGCCGGCGCAAGAAACTCGACGAGCGGGCACGGGAAATCTTGCTACGACCACCAGACAATCTGGGGCCACAACCTAAAAAATGGTGGATCGAACGCCATATTCAGGCCCGCGGGACCCTGCGCGAGGGTCAGGCAAAATTGGCCTATCGCCTTGCGTCCGAACACGGGCAGTTAGCCGGAGAATTCAGTTATGCCCAGGCCGAATGGCTTTCCGGTTGGATCGCCCTACGGTTATTGGACGACGCCACTTCCGCTCTGCAGCATTTCGGGAATTTATATGGGAATGTAAAATTTCCGGTCAGCCGCGCCCGGGCTGCCTATTGGGCGGGACGCGCCAACATGGCCTTGGGCAAAAATGACGATGGGGAGAAATGGTATAACGCGGCGGCATGGCATCCTTCCACTTACTATGGGCAATTGGCCATCGAAGCCTTGAGTTTAAAAGGACATTGGCGGATGCCTGAAGCACCTTCGCCCAGCATCGCAGTGAAGCGGGCATTCAACGGCCTGGAACTGGTGCGATTGAGCCACATGTTAGTCGAACTGGGTCAGGGAGACTACTTGCGCCCCATTATCCTGCATCTGACCCGCAGCGCCACCAACCCCGAAGAGCGCCTGCAGGCCGCCCGCCTCGCCCAAGGTCTGGGCCACTCGACGCTGGCGGTGCAAGCGGCAAAGTTATCCTTGCGGGCGGGCACACTGCTGCCGCGCACCGGCTATCCCATGCTCGAAAACCTGGCGCCAATGCCTATCGAAGCCGCCCTGGCGCATGCTGTTACGCGCCAGGAAAGCGAGTTTAATCGCACCGCCATCTCCTCGGCCTCGGCCAGGGGGTTGATGCAACTGCTACCGCGTACGGCCCGCAAAGTGGCAAAAGGCCTGCGCGTGCGCTACAGCCAGGACCGGTTGTTCGACGGGCCTTACAATATGCGTTTGGGGTCGGCCTACCTGAGTAAATTAATAAAGCATTACGATGGTTCCTACGTCATGGCGATAGCGGCGTACAATGGCGGGCCTAGCCGGGTCAATCGATGGCTGCGGCAATACGGCGATCCACGCACAGACACCGTCGACCCCATAGATTGGGTAGAGTCTATTCCCATCTCCGAGACCCGCAATTATGTGCAGCGGGTGTTAGAAAACCTGCAGATCTATCGCTGGCGTTTCAATCCCGCAACAGCCAAGCTGGGGCTGTCTGACGACCTGCATCGCGGCCACAAGCGGAAAAAGTAACGATATGACTATCCGCTTTCCCGGCAGCCTTTGTTCCACCGCTGTGGCATGGAATAATAGACCACCAACAAGAACAAAAGGCCTGATCATGATAACGAGCAGATTGGAGGGAATTGGCGCCTGCATCTTTGACGCCTATGGCACCCTGTTTGACGTCAACGCGGCCGCCCAGCATTGCGCCGCAGAATTAGGCGATAAGTGGCAGCCCTTGGCGGAATTATGGCGGGGCCGACAATTGCAATACACTTGGCTGCGCAGCCTGATGGACAACTATGCCGACTTTTGGCAGATTACGGGCGAGGCTCTGGATTTCGCCATGGAAGCTCTAAAAATAGACGATAACGCCCTGCGCGAGAGGCTGATGGCGCTGTATCTGCAATTGGATGCTTATCCGGAAGTCGGGGATGTATTGCGCCGCCTGCAGGACGGCGGTATGAAAACCGCTATCCTGTCGAACGGATCACCGAAGATGCTGCAGGCAGCTGTGGACAACGCCGGCATCGGCGGCGCATTGGATGCGGTCATTTCTGCGGACCAGATCAAGATCTACAAGACCTCGCCGGCGGTTTATCAATTAGCGGTCGACCAACTCGGCGTTGGCGCGCCCAATATAAGCTTTCAATCATCCAATGCCTGGGACGCCCACGCCGCTTCAAACTTTGGCTTTCGGGTGGTTTGGATCAACCGCTTTGGCCAGGCGCGGGAACGGCTGCCGGGCAGCCCAGATATCATGCTCGCCAGCCTGACGACCTTGCCGGCGGTCATGGGCATTGCGGGTTCATAAGAATGGAATATCAAGAACACCGCTTTCGGGCCCAGGACGACCAGGAACTGTACTACCGGGACTATGGCGCGGTCACGGCGGCCGCGACGCCGGTCCTTTGCCTGCCCGGCCTGACCCGAAATTCTATTGATTTCCATGAACTAGCTCTCCACCTGTGCACGGACCGGCGCGTCATTTGCCCCGATCTACGGGGACGGGGAAAATCCGCATATGATACTAATCTTGCCAATTATGCCCCACCGGCCCTGCTCTCTGACATCGGGCATCTATTGAACGTCACCGGCTGTCACCAGGTGATCGTGATCGGTACCTCGCTGGGCGGCCTATTGGCCATGGGCATGGGCGCGGCGCGGCCCACGGCGCTAGCCGGCGTGATCTTGAACGATATTGGACCAGAATTGGACCCGACCGGCGTTAAACGCATTAGCGGCTGCGCCGGGAAAACGCCCGACGCCATGACCCTCGATCAAGCCATCGCATATATCAAACAATTATTCGGGCCAGCCTTTCCCGACTTCACAGAAGAACAATGGCAGGACGAGGCCATGCGCAGTTACCGCCAGCGGGAAGACCGCAAACTGGTGCTGGATTATGACCCCGCCATTGCCGCCATGGCGTCCGATCAGGACGATAGCCCCATCGACTTCTGGCCCTATTTTAGATCCCTGGCCAAGATCCCCGTACTGGCCATTCGCGGGGACCTCTCAGATATTTTAAGCGCCGAGGTATTTGCCCGTATGGCCCGGCAAAAACCGGATCTAGTACAATTAAGCCTGCCCAACCGTGGCCACACACCGCAATTGGTAGAGCCGGCCTGCATCGTGGCAATCGACGGATTTCTGGAAACCCATGGCAATGCCAGTCACTGACCTCCCTCTCGCCTACGACGACATTGTGGCGGCAGCAGAGGTTTTGCGGGGCGTGGCCGTGCGCACACCCCTATTGGAAAATAGGGCGTTGAACGAACGCGCCGGCGGCCGTTTAGTCTTCAAGCCTGAACCTTTGCAAATCACCGGATCGTTCAAATTTCGTGGTGCCTATAACCATATCAGCCGGCTTGACGCCAAGACCCGCAAGGCCGGCGTGATCGCCTATTCCTCTGGCAATCATGCCCAAGGGGTGGCGGCGGCGGCCCATTATTGCGGCGCCCCAGCCTTGATCGTAATGCCCGACGATGCCCCTATGGTAAAAAAAGATGGTGCCGCTGCCTGGGGGGCCGAAATCATCACCTATGACAGATATGGGGCCGAGCCACGGGAAACCATTGCCCATGGTATTTGCCGGGAACGGGGGCTGACCATGATCCGCCCTTATGACGACCGTCTGGTCATGGCGGGCCAGGGCACCACGGGTCTGGAGATCATCCTGCAGCTGGCAGAAATGAAGCTAGCGCCTAACCGGGTGTTGGTACCCTGCGGTGGTGGCGGCCTGACGGCGGGAGTGGCAACCGCCGTCAAAAACCACGCGCCTGACGCGGCGATCTATACGGTCGAACCCGTGGGTTTTGACGACACCGCACTGTCACTGGCCAGCGGCAATCGGCAGACCGCCGAACCGGGTGCCACCAGCTTTTGCGATGCCCTGTTGGCGCCTGAACCGGGCGCGCTTACCTATCAGGTCAACGCCAAGTTTTGCAGCGGGGGCCTATCCGTAAGCGATGATGAAGTCTCCCTGGCCATGGCCGCCGCCTTCAGCCATTTGAAACTGACGCTGGAGCCGGGCGGCGCCGTTGGTCTAGCCGCCGCCTTGGCCGGAAAGCTGGATCTACAACATGGCATCACGGTCATCGTCCTGTCGGGCGGCAATGTGGATCCGGCCTTGTTGGCCGATATAATACAAAAAGCCTAGGTTTTCAGGGGATCTGCCTCGGGCGCCACGGTGGCCAACAGGGACGGGCGCTGGGAAAAACTCTTATACCATTTGGCCAAGCCCGGCCGGCTGGCGCGCCAATCGTTGTCGCCATAACGAAAATCCAGGTAACCCAATGCACAGGCGATAGTCAGGGTGCCAATGTCGACCGTCCCCTCCATATCGTCCGCCTGTGCCTGCATCTCATCCAGACTGCGTTCGATTTTCATCATCTGACCGTCCAGCCATTCCGGCCAAAGCTTTTCCGGCGGCCGCAGCGAGGATTCATACCGCCCCAGGATCGCGGCATCCAACAGGCCATCGCCCAGTGCCTGACGGCACAACGCCTGCCAGCGTTCCTTGCCGGTGCTGGGAAACAACTTAGTCCCATCGTGCAGACTATCAAGATATTCGCAGATCACCGGGCTGTCATAGAGCGATAGGCCATCATCGGTCTGAAAGGCCGGCACCTTGCCAAGGGGATTGTCGGCATTGACCACTGCATTGGGGCTAATCGGCGTCACCGCCTGGGCCACCTGTTCGACTTTATCGTTCAGGCCAGCTTCCAACAATACCACGCGGACCTTCCGCACGTAGGGCGAGGTCGCGGAACTATGTAGCTTCATTATATCGTCTCCATTTTTCTGCTGCGGAAGCCGGGTGGCCGGCGATTTCGTTTATATCGTAAAATCACTCGAGGAATTCTGAATTAATGATGATCTCGAAGCGACTTAAGGTGATTAGAAAAATCTCTCTAGTTCTAAAGGCCGGGCATTTTTAGAATGAAAACCCTCTAGGCGGGACGCAAGACCAGGTCACAAATATTGACGTGGGTTGGCGTATCCAGAGCATAGAGCACGGCCTCGGCCACGTCCTCAGGCGATAGGAATGCATTAAAACGCTCGTAGAATTTTTCCGCCCGTGCCTCATCACCACCCCAACGGGCGGCAGCGAATTCACTGCGCACCAGACCGGGCCTAATCTCCGTTAGGCGAACCCCGCTGCCTTGCAGCTCCTGGCGCAGGCTATTGGTGAAACCGTGTACGGCGAATTTAGACGCTACGTAGACGCTGTGATTGGCGACCCATTCATCGCCGTTGGTTGAGCCGATGTTGACGATATGGCCCCAGCCCCGTTCGCGCATTTCCGGCAGGACCGCCAACGTGGCGCGCATCATCCCGGTCACATTGGTTTGGATGACGGTGGCCACATCATCCGCTTCGCGCTGGTGGTAGGGCTGCCGACCGCCCAGGTCATGACCGGCGTTGTTGATCAGAATATCGATCCGCCGCCACTCTTCGGGCAAGCACGCTAACAGGTTGTCGACCATATCGCCGTCGGCGATATCGAATTCCAGGGCCAGCGCCGGGTTGGGCAATTCACTGACAAGGGTAGCCAATCTATCCTGGCGCCGGGCGGCACAGATAACCCGGGCGCCCCGCGCGCTCAAACTTGCCGCCACGGCCCGGCCGATACCGGCGGAGGCGCCGGTTACCAGGGCCACGGCCCCTTCCGCTAAAATCGCCTTGTCCGTCATGGCCTCATTTTTGTCCAGTATGATGCTAAACTTTATGGCCTGTGATCCGGGTTAGGGTGCCAGAGATAAATTCTGTGGCCGTGACATCCCTAAAGCCCGCATCTGCAAGATAACGGATTACATCCGCCTCAGAATGGGCCAGTCCCGTAGACCCGCTTACCACTTCGGACAGGCCCCACAGAGCAGGTCCAATGGGGCCACGGCGGTCATCATCCAGGATTTCACCGATCAGGTGAAATTCTCCCCCCGGCAACAGTGCATCATGGACTCGTTGCACCACGGCGGCGATGATTTCTCGGCTGTATTGTGGTAGGTTGGAGGCCATGATGGCCACGTCCGCATCGTCAGGCAGAGCATCGGCGGTAAAATCGCAGGCTTCCGCCGTGACCTGGTCCTCTACATCATTTTCAGCAATGAATTCACGGGTGACCACGACGACCGGGGGCAGATCCAGGATCACTGCCGTAATTCCTGGATAGGTCTGCGCGGCGGTGATGCAATAGCAGCCCGAACCACCGCCCAGGTCTATAATCCGGCGCCGCCCCGTTAGATCAACCTGTTTATGAAACCGGCGCGCAGCCCCCATGCCGATGGAATAGGTCGCCTCGTGATAGGCCCTGGCTCTCTCCACCGTAAAGCTGTCATCATATTTTCCCAGAACCTTCTGCGCCGTCTTGGGCTGTAGCAGATGCGCAGTCAAATTACCCCATTCGTTCCATTGCGGTTTGCCGAACAGCATCCATGGCCCAGCATATCTAGGCGTCCCCTGAACTAAAAAGCGCTCCACGTCCGGCGCATTCGTGAAGCTATCACCGTCACGCTCCAGCAATTTTATGGCGGTCAGCGCGGTCATCAGACGTTCTGCGTTCCCCACCTCGATACCAATGGCAGCGGCAGCGTCTTCAATGCGGTTCCGACCCTGGGAGATAACCGTGAACAGCCCCAATTCTACGCCGCTCATCAGGGCCGCGGACTCCCAGAACCCCTTCACCATGGTTTGCAACCGAACCGTATCGACACGCGCCGTGCTCATCACCATGCTCCTGCACAAACCTGCTGCTAACTGCTACTACTTTCGGGTAAGTTGGCGGCAAGCGCCCGGCCTGTCAATTATGGTCCGGTTCCAACCTAGATAATCGACATTGGATGACCCCATGACTCGTGATGCAGAAATTCCCTATGGTGCCTATTGGTCCACCCCATTTGCCCGCTGGCAGGGCAGCTTGTCCCATTTGCACAGCATGGCGTTCGCGGCCCATGTAGCGAAGGACGAACTCGCCCAGCGGAATATCCCCCTGGACCATATCGACCATGGCATCCTAGGCATGACCGTGCCGCAGAAACAATCCTTCTATGGCCTGCCCTGGGTAACAGGCATGATGGGGGCCGAAGCCGTCGCTGGCCCGACCATCAGCCAGGCCTGCGCCACCGGCGCCCGCACCCTGGCCGCGGCCTGCCACGAAGTCCGCGGCGGCCTGTCCGAGACCACCCTGATCTTGACCACCGACCGTACCTCGAACGGCGCACACGTCTATTACCCCGCTCCCACCGGACCAGGCGGGACCGGAGAGCACGAAGACGTGGTGATGGATAATTTTAATCACGACCCCCACACCAAGAATGCCATGATCGATACGGCGGAAAATGTCGCCGCCAAATACCAGATCGGTACCCAGGAACAACATGACGTGGTACTGCGCCGCTACGGCCAATACCAAGACGCCCTGGCCAACGATCATGCCTTCCAGAAACGCTATATGACCCTGCCCTTTGCCGTGCCGGACGGCCGCTTTCACAAAACGGCGGGCACCCTGACCAGTGATGAAGGGGTAACACAAGTCAGCGCCGAAGGTTTAACAAAATTAAAGCCCGTCAGGGA
>CAUZBE010000132.1:0-7798 GCA_963577885.1 Alphaproteobacteria bacterium | reverse complement strand
GCGCGGCCGTTTGCCGGAATTTGGCCGCCCAGCTAAAAATAGCAACCTCAAAGGAGGAAATAAGTATGGATTTGACCACCATCGAGTATCAGAAGAAGGGTGCTATCGCCTATGTGACCCTAAACCGGCCCGACAAGCTGAATGCCATGAACGAGGTGTTACATGACGAGCTGGCGCGGGTCTGGGCCGATTTTCGCGACGATGGCGAACTAAGGGTGGCGATCCTGTCGGGCAAGGGTAGGTGCTTTTCCGCCGGCGCCGATCTTTCGGGCGGGGCGCCCGCGAACTACGAATATACTGGCCATTTTGCCGATATCAGCCAGACCCAGAAGGTCTACAAGCCGATCATTTCCGCCCTGCACAGCCACGTAGTCGGCTATGGGATGTGGATCGCCCTGGACGCCGATTTCCGCATTGCCACCCCGGATGTAACCTTCTGGCTGCCGGAGCCGCAATGGGGCATCGCCACCATTCCCGCTGCCTGGTTCCCCAAAATCATGCCCTGGGCCATCGCGGCGGAGGTGCTGTTATTCGCCGAGCATATCAGTGCGGAAAGGGCCTATGACGTGGGTATGATCAACAAAATTGTCCCGGCCGATCAACTCATGGGCGAGGCGGAGAGATATGCCAACCGGATTTGCGAGCTCAGCCCCATGGCCGTACAAGGCATGAAAGAGCTGATGGTGCGCGGCAGTTCACTGGATTACAGCGCCATCGACAAGATTACCGGCGAAGTGCAGACCCGCGTCATGAACTCCGAAGACCGTAAGGAAGGCGCGCGGGCATTTTCCGAAAAGAGGCGGGTGGAATGGCCCGGGCGGTGATGATAATTCTGCGGGTTTAATTTGACGGAGAACTAAACAGAAATGCCGCGCCTGGGGCGAGGAATGCTGTATGTTGCGGTGCAATAATTGCCATGAAGATGCTACAATAACCTCTGGACTGAATGATAGCGAACCCTACCGCGCGCGGTATTGCCTTTATGTGCCTGGCCGTGGCCTTGTTTCCGTTCCTCAACGCGCTGGTCAAGGTGCTGCAGGCGGATTATGTCATCCAACAGGTGATCTGGGTGCGCTATCTGGGTCATTTTGCTTTGATGCTAATGATCTTCCTGCCCTTCCACGGACTGGGGCTATTTCGCACCCGAAACCTTAAGGCTCAGGCAGCGCGCTCGTTGCTGCTTCTGGCTTCGACTACTTGTTATTTCCTGGCCCTGAACTATTTGCCCTTGACCACCGCCGCCTCAATCTCGTTTACCTCGCCCTTCATCGTCACGGCGTTGTCGGTGCCGTTGCTGGGCGAGAAAGTGGGGCCGCGCCGCTGGAGCGCCATTGCCATCGGTTTCATCGGCGCCCTAATCATTATCCGGCCCGGAGGCGGCAGCTTTCATGGCGCCGAGCTATTGGTGGTCGGCAGCGCGACGTTCTATTCTCTCTATCAGATCATGACCCGCAAGCTGGCCGGGCATGACAGCCCCGCCACCACGATCACCTATACAGCGGTGTTCGGCGTTATTCTGACCTCGCTGGTGGGGCCGTTCTATTGGGCGACGCCGGCGGCCACAGCGCAGTTTGATTGGGTGTTGTTCGCGGCCATGGGAGTGTTTGGCGGCCTGGGCCATCTGTTTGTGGTCAAGGCGTTTCAATGGGCCGAGGTGTCCGCCGTCTCGCCCTTCACCTATGGCCAGTTGCTGGGCGCGGTGGTTCTTGGCTTCTTTATATTCGGCGAATTCCCCGATACCTGGACCTGGGTCGGCAGTACCATCATCGTGGCCTGCGGTGCCTACATCACCTACCGCGAAACCATCCTTGGTACAGCCAAACGCTGACAAGCCAGTCTTGAATGGTCTATAAGCAGATCAGGAAAGCAAACCCCCAACAGATAGGTACGTGACGTGGATATTCAATATTCGGCTGAAGAACTAGCCTTTCGTGACGAGGTCCGGGCCTTTATCGCGGAAAACCATACGCCGGAAATCCGGGCCAAGACCGGCAAATCCATGACCGGCTACATTCACAAGGAAGACCATGTCGCCTGGCAAAAGTCGCTGTATGCAAAGGGCTGGATCGCGCCGAACTGGCCGGTGGAACATGGCGGTTCGGGCTGGAGCGCGATGCAAAAGTATATTTACGAGACGGAGATGACTCGCGCCGGCACCTTGCGCCCTATCGCCTTTGGCCTGAAAATGGTGGCCCCGGTGATCATGGAATTTGGCACCGAGGAACAGAAGCAGACGTTTCTACCCGATATCCTGCTATCCAATGTCTGGTGGTGTCAGGGCTATTCGGAACCCGGTTCGGGCTCCGATCTGGCCTCGCTACAGACCCGCGCCATACCCGATGGCGACGACTATATCGTCAATGGTTCCAAGATTTGGACCACACAGGCACAAAAAGCCGACTGGATTTTCTGTCTGGTCCGCACCTCGACCGAGGGCAGACGCCAAGAAGGCATCACCTTCCTGCTGATAGACATGACCACGCCGGGCATCACGGTGGAGCCGATCGTGCTGGTCGATCAGACGACGGCGCCGGAGCAGGAGGTCAACCAGGTCTTCTTCGCCGATGTCCGTGTGCCGCAAGCCAACCGGGTCGGCAAGGAAAACGACGGCTGGACCGTGGCCAAATATCTGTTGGAGTTCGAACGCGGTAATGCCTATGCGGGCGGCCTGCACGGTAGCCTGGGGCGGGTCCGTCACATCGCCGAACAGGAACGCAGCGACGGCGGCCGTTTGATCGACGACCCGACCTTCGCGGCCAAACTGGCGGCCTTGGAAGTGACGGCGCGGGCGGTGGAATTCACCGAATTGCGCACCTTGAGCGCCTTGGGCGCCGGGCAGCGGGTCGGCGCGTCATCCTCAATTCTGAAATGCCAGGGCTCCTCCATGACCCAGGACGTTAGTGAACTGGCGGTCGAGGCCACGGCCTATTACGCCAATCCGTTCGACCAGAGCGTGCTGGACTATGGCGCCAACGTGCCCCCCGTCGGCCCGGATTATTCCGTCTCTGCCGCCGGGCGCTATTTCAACCAGCGCAAGGCGACCATCTATGGCGGCTCTAACGAAGTGCAGCACGAAATCGTCGCCAAGCGTATTTTAGGCATGTAGCGCGAAGGGTTATTGCCGCGCAGCCGCGCTGACCCCTTTTGTGGCGCATGTTGACAATACCGGGCCACGATCAGAGGATCGCGGGAATTGAAACCATTATAATGAGGCCATTAAATATGTCGGGATCCGATCAAGAGTTATTCAATTTGGCGATGTCAGATGAAGCGCGGCCGCTGTTGTATGCGCTGAAAAAGCACATCGATGGGAATGTGGCGCCGATTACCGATGAGTTTTTTGAGCTTAACGAAGGCAAGGAAGACCGCTGGACCTGGCATCCCCGCCAACTGGAACTGCTCGACGGGGCCAAGAAGAAAGCCAAGGAGGCCGGCCTGTGGAATTTTTTCCTGCCGGATGCCGAGACGGGCGAGGGTCTGAATAATCTCGACTATGCCTATATCGCCACGGAACTGGGTAAATACGCTCTGGCGTCCGAGAGCTTAAATTGCAGCGCGCCCGATACCGGCAATATGGAAGTGCTGGAGCGGGTGGGCACCCCGGCGCAAAAGGAGCAATGGCTACAGCCCCTGCTAGATGGCGAGATACGCTCCGCCTACGCCATGACGGAGCCCGGCGTGGCTTCCTCAGATGCGAAAAATATAGCTACCTCGGCCGTGCTCGAGAACGGTGAGTGGGTCATCAACGGCGAGAAATTCTATATTTCAGGGGCCGGCGATCCGCGCTGTAAGATCATGATCACCATGGTCAAGACCAGCCCCGATGCCCCGCCCTCGAAACAGCAGTCGCAAATTCTGGTGCCCATTGGTACCCCCGGCGTCGAAATGGTTGAAGGCATGAAAGTATTCGGCCAAGACCATGCGCCGCGCGGCCATATGCACATTCGTTTCAACAACGTGCGCGTGCCGGAAGAAAACATACTGCTGGGCGAAGGCCGCGGCTTTGAAATTTCCCAGGTTCGCCTAGGACCCGGACGCATTCATCATTGCATGCGCTCCATCGGTCAGGCCGAAAAGGCGCTAGAGCTGATGGTCAAGCGGGCCGGCAGCCGCGAAGCCTTTGGCAAACCGATCCTGAAATTGGGCAAGAATCTAGAGATTATCTCCCGGGCCCGTATCGAAATCGATGCCATGCGCCTGATGGTTCTGCAGGCGGCTAAGGCCATGGACGTTCTAGGCAATAGAGAAGCGCGCGTCTACGTCAGCGCCGTGAAGGCCATGGTACCCGAGAAAGTCTGCCTGATCATTGATCAGGCCATGCAAATGCACGGTGCCATGGGCATCTCCCACTGGTCGCCGCTGCCTGATATGTACCACCATCAACGCCACCTGCGCTTCGCCGACGGCCCCGATGAGGTGCACCACATGGTCGTGGGCCGCGCCGAGGCCCAAAAGCACGTGGCCTGGTAAACCAACCAACGTTCGGTAGATTTAGCGGGGGCGGTCTTTTTCAAAGGCCGCTCCCCGCAATTGGAGAGAACGGCGGTGACGAACGCCTCAAAACATCATGCGAAGGGCAAAATTGATTTCTGTTGCCCCGAACCTCATGAAACGCCGGGTTTCAATGTTGGCGTCGGCCGAAAGGTTCCTAGGGCGTTGGGTTGGCGGACGATAGCTCGAAATTAACCTCTCCTGGATAAGCCAAAACCCGGCATGGAAAATCTTGCGGGTTACACTTCTGAATTACAAAATTCGGAAAGATAGTCTTAATGGTGTTCTATAGAACTGCGATCACCCTGATCGCAACAACTTCACCGCCGCGTCGCGTTCGAACAGATAGAGTAGCGCGCGGAGGGCTTGGCCGCGTTCGGATTCGAGGTGGGGGTCGCGTGTCAAGATCAGGCGGGCATCGTCCCGGGCTACCTCCATTAAATCCTGGTGGAGCAAGGGGTCGGCTAGGCGAAAGGCCGGAAAACCGCTTTGCCGGGTGCCCAGAAGTTCGCCGGTACCGCGCAGGCGCAGGTCTTCTTCGGCGATGCGGAAGCCGTCCTCGGTTTCCCGCATGACGGCTATACGCGCACGGGCCATTTCCCCCAACGGTTCCGTATAGAGCAACAGGCAGTGGCACTGCCGGCCGCCCCGGCCCACGCGTCCACGTAACTGGTGTAGCTGCGCCAAGCCGAAGCGTTCGGCGTGCTCCACCGTCATGATAGTCGCCTCGGGCACATCCACGCCCACCTCGATCACCGTGGTGGCCACCAGCACCTTGGTCTGGCCGCTAACGAAGGCCTGCATGGCCAGGTCTTTCTCTTTGGCCTTCATGCGGCCATGCACCAGGCCGACCTGGCCGGGGCCAAAAATCTTCGCCAGGGTGGCGTGGCGTTCTTCCGCCGCCGCCAAGTCAAGTTGTTCGTTTTCCTCTACCAACGGGCAGACCCAAAAGGCCCGCGCGCCGTTGTTGACCGCGCGTTGCAGGCCCGCGACCACCTCGTCTAGGCGCGAATGGGGCATGGCGCGGGTCTCGATCGGCTGGCGGCCGTGCGGTTTGCCGTGCAGGAGGGAGATATCCATGTCGCCATAGATCGTCAGGCTCAAAGTGCGCGGGATCGGCGTGGCCGTCATCACCAGGACATCCGCGCCTACGCCCTTGTCGCCCAGGTTCAGCCGTTGATGCACCCCGAAACGGTGCTGTTCATCGATCACCGTTAGGGCCAGATCGCGAAAAATCACATCCTCGGTGAACAGCGCGTGAGTACCGATCAGGATGTCAGTGGTGCCATCGGCCAGATCGCCAAGAATGGCTTGCCGTGGGCTGCCCTTGCTGCGCCCGGTCAGAACCTGAATTTTGATGGGCATATTGCGGCACAGGGCGACCAAGGTATTGAAATGCTGCCGGGCGAGAATTTCCGTGGGTACCATGAATGCGGCCTGGGATCCCGTGCCGACCGCCCCCAGCATGGCCATGAGCGCGACAACGGTCTTGCCACTGCCCACATCGCCCTGCAACAGGCGCAGCATGCGCAGGGGCTGCGCCATATCAGCCTGGATTTCGCCTAGAACCTGTTCCTGCCCCTCGGTCAACTGGTAGGGCAGGGCGGCCCGCAAGGCTTGGCGCAACCGGCCATCGCCGACAATGGCGCGGCCTTTTAGTTTGCGGGAGGCGGCGCGGATCATGGCTAGGGCCAGTTGGTTGGCCAGCAGTTCATCATAGGCCAGGCGGCGCTGGGTGGGATGGCCGGGTTCCAACGCGGCCTGGCTATCGGGTTCGTGGGCCGCCAGCAGGGTGGTCCGCCAGGGCTGCCATTGTTCCCGGGCCAACCAGGCCGGATCCTGCCATTCCGGCAACTCCGGTGTCTGTTCCAGGGCGCCCTGGATAGCCCGGTGCAGGGGTTTCGCGGTCAGGCCGGCGGTAAGGGGATAGGTCGCCTCCACCGCCGGTAATTCCGCCGCCTTCTCCACCGCCACGATATGGTCCGGGTGGGGCATTTGGATTTCGGCGCCGTAATGACCAACCTGGCCGGAGACGACGCGGGTGGCGCCCATGGGCAGGACCTGGTGCAGATAGTCTTCCTTGGCATTAAAAAACACCAGGCTGACCGTGCCAGTTGCATCGCTGCACAGAACCTTGTAGGGCAGGCGGCGGTTGCTGGCGGGATGATGCTCGTCCACGGTAACGGTCAATGTCACCACGGCGCCATCGGGGGCGGCGGCGACGGTGGGGCGAAAGCGGCGGTCAATCAATCCCGTGGGGAGATGCCAGCATAAATCCACCAGCCGGCCGCCGGCCAGTTTATCGATCAATTTACCCAGGCGCGGCCCGACGCCTTTCAATGCGGTGACCGGCTTGAACAGCGGAAATAGTATTTCTGGACGCATAATGCTCTGGAGCTGGCGTGGTTATGGAGGGTACGTTATATCCTGTGGCGGTAGGGGTGGATAGAGATGCTGGAAGATCTGGAAATTCGGCGCAAGCGTCTGCGCTATCATAGCTGGCACCGGGGCACCAAGGAACTGGATCTGGTGCTGGGGCAATTCGCCGAGCGCCATCTGGCCGCCATGGACGCAGCGGAGATGGCCCTGTACGAAGCCATACTGGATGAGAATGAACACGACATCTATGCCTGGTTGGCCGGCCGGGAGGCGGTGCCCGTCGAACATGATCACCATATTATGAAAATTATTTTAAACTTTAAGATAACAACATAAGATATTGAATTATAATAATAAAATATTAGATGTAAAGTCCAGATTTGAACTCTCTGGCGTGCCCGAGGGCCTGGATGCATTGAGCCTGGCGGAACTGGCGCAGGCTGCGCCCGGCTGGTTGCTGCACATCGCGCGGGACGAAGGGCGGATGGCCAGTCTGGCGGAGGGGGTAGGGTTTTTTGCCCCCGGCACCCACGTCCTGTCGCTGCCGGCCTGGGAGACCTTGCCCTACGACCGGGTCTCGCCCAATGCCGAGATCGCCGCCACCCGCATGAACACCCTGGCCCGGCTGGTGGGGCAGCCGCCGCCGAAGGCGCCGTCGATCCTGCTGACCACGGTCAATGCCTCCCTACAGCGCCTGCCGCCGCGCCACTCCATTTCGGGCGCGGCCTTTCAGGCTGGTCTGGGCGCTACGGTGGAGGTGGCGGCGTTGTTGGAATTTCTGGTCCGCAATGGCTACAGCCGCAGCGGCACGGTGATGGAGCCCGGTGAGTTCGCCACCCGTGGCGGCATTGTTGATATTTTCCCTGCCGGGGCCGAAACTCCGGTCCGGCTGGATTTTTTTGGCGACACCCTGGACAGCGTCCGTCTG
>CAUZBE010000131.1:0-7852 GCA_963577885.1 Alphaproteobacteria bacterium | reverse complement strand
AAAAATGCTCTACCGGGGCAAAATACCTTCGGCCTGATACTGTTCCAACAGCTCTATCAGCATGTCTTCCGTATCGATGCAGTCCTGGAAACCGTGTTGCCGCAGCTTGATGGTGCTGACCACCACGGGGGCCGGGTTCTTGCCGGCGGCGAACATAAAATCCGCGAATTGCCAGGATTGCCCGGCCAGCTTGTCGTAGGGGACTGAACGCAGGTTATGCTGCTTGGCAATCTCCTCCCAGATATGCACCTTCGTCGGCATGACGTCCTGCAGGCGCATGGGTTTGGGCCCGCCCATGGGCATATCAAAATGCCGCGCCAGAGTGGGCCACAGACCGGGGAATGTGATGCTGTCGCCATTGGTAATGTTGAAAATTTCATCCCTGGCACCCCCCGCCGCAGTGGCCCAATCTAGGCCGCGGGCGATCAGGCGGGTGTCAATTGCCTCGGTCACGTAGGGGCCGCCGCCCGGATGGCACAGCGGCAGGCCCTCGGCCCGGCGGATTACTGCGAACACCGCCATGGCGAGCAGGATATTCAGGGGCGCGTCCAGAGCGAAACCAAAAATCGTCTGGGGCCGCCAAATGGTCCAGCCCCAGGCCTTGCCCTCTTGTTGATCCTTCACAAAATCTTCCTGGTACCAGTAAAAATTCTCGTGATCGTTACGCGCCCAACGCTCCCGCGCAGGCACGGGTGGTGAGCGCAAATGGGCGCCATAGGCCTTGGTACCCTGAAACAAGGATATGTGAGCCAGGTTTTGGGCCACGGCATCAAGGGGCCGTAGGGCGTTCTGCAACATGGCCAAATTGGTTTCCATCTGCGCCTTGGCCCGCCATCCCTGGATCACGTCTTCCTCTTCGTACAGGGCGGTATAAATAATGTGGGTGGTATCCGCCAATTCACCCAAGGTTCTTTCGCAGGCGGCCCGGTCGGTCAGATCCAGGGCGATGAAGCGGGCGCCATGGGCGAACGCGGGCGGGCGGCGGGACAGGGCGGTGACATTCCAATCGGACAAAGCGTCGAAATGGCGTAACGCCGCGCCCCCCACCAGGCCCGAGGGACCGAAGATGACAATATTTCCACTCATAATTCTATACCATTGCAAGCTAAGCCGAGAGGCAGGCAGAATAGGGGTCTATTTCATCCAGGGTCAACGGATGAACCTGAAATGGGAGGATAGATTGAGATGAGCCGCCTTTTTGGGCCACTGCGCCAGATGGGCTATGTGGTCAAGGATATTGAAAGCGCCATGCGTCACTGGATCAACGTTTGTCAGGTCGGGCCGTGGTTCTACGTGGATAAGCTGGTGGTCCACGACTTCACCTACAAAGGCCAACCGAGTGATCCTCACCTATCCATTGCTCTGGCTAATTCCGGCGATGTGCAGTTGGAGCTGATCCAGCAGCGCGATGCCAGCCCCTCCCTGTACCAGGATTTCCTGAACGACGGTAACGAAGGCCTGCAGCATTTTTCCACCTGGCCGGAAAACTACCAGGAAATCTATCAAGCCGCCCTGGCGGCCGGTTATACGGTTGGTCAGGAAGCGGATAGCCCCCGCGGCCCGTTCGTCTATTTCGAACAGGAAGGCCATCCGGGAACGATCATTGAAATGGCTGAAATGACCGAAGGCCGGCGGCGCATCTTTGACGGCGTGCGGGAAGCGGCGGTGAATTGGGGTGGCAGCGACCCGATCCGGGACCGTTGGCCCAGTTAATAGCCCATTATCAATATTCGCCAAGCCCTTGGACCAGGGATTTGCGGAAGCGACGGTCCTGTTTCAGGTGCCATTCCCGGCTCATGGCTGGGCCGCGGGTCAGGTAGCGCTCGGCATAAAGCAGCACCCAGGCGCGGCCCCGTGTGCTGCGCGCGCCCGTGCCGTTGTTGTGCCGGGCCAGACGGCGCTCCAGATCGTCGGTCCAACCCACATAGGTGCGGTAGCCAGAACCGCTCCGGCTGCCGAGGATATAAACGAAACAGGCCATCCCGGCTCCTTTTACAGGAATAGGGAAAGCTGCGGAATGCATAGAAATGATTCATGCATCCTGACCACCCTGTCGTCATTGCCGCGCAGGCAGCAATCCAGATGCCCGATGGCAAACGCCGACGCCGGTTGCCCTGGACACCCGCCTGCGCGGGTATGACGGAGGAGCTTTACGGAAGTGGAAGCGGTCGTTGTAAGGAATTGCGGCGGGTGATCGCGGGCTAAAGCAGGCGCTGTTCCGCCGCCTCGCGCCGAATGGCATTTTGCAGTTTTTCAAAAGCCCGCACTTCGATCTGACGCACGCGCTCCCGGCTGATATTAAAATCCTTGGAGAGTTCTTCCAGGGTTTTTGGCTCGTCGGTCAAGCGCCGTTCCGTAATAATGTGCCGCTCCCGTTCATTCAGGCCGCCCATGGCACCCAGCAACAAGGCGCGGCGCTGTCGCAGCTCTTCAGTTTCCGCCATTTCGGTTTCCTGATCGATACTGTCATCGACCAGCCAGTCCTGCCATTCCCCTTCACCTTCCGCCCGCAAGGGCGCGTTCAAGGAATTGTCGGGCGCAGCCAGACGGCGGTTCATGGAAACCACGTCTTTTTCCGGCACGTTCAGGGCGGTGGCTATCTTTTCCACCTGCTCGGGCGTCATATCGCCTTCATCAATGGCCTGAATTTGCCCTTTAAGCTTGCGCAGCTTGAAAAACAGCTTTTTCTGCGCCGCCGTGGTGCCGATTTTGACCAGGGACCACGAGCGCAGAATATATTCCTGCATATTAGCCCTAATCCACCACATGGCGTAAGTTGCCAGGCGAAAACCGCGCTCCGGCTCAAACCTTTTTACTGCCTGCATCAGGCCGATATTACCTTCCGCGATTAGTTCCGCCACCGGCAGGCCATAACCGCGATAACCCATGGCAATTTTGGCCACCAGGCGCAAATGTGACGTCACCATCTTGTGGGCGGCATCCCGGTCTTCATGATCCCGCCATGCCTTGGCCAGCATGTATTCTTCTTCATGGGGCAGCATGGGGTATTTGCGGATTTCTTGCAGATAGCGCGACAGGCTGGCCTCTGGCGTCGGCGCCGGGATCCCGGCAATAGGCGCGCGGGCCGCTTTTTTAGGCGCTACGGCCATCATGACATCGCCCTCTAAACTCTTCACGTCTGCACCAGAATTCGTGCCGGCTTTTCTGCTGACGCTGGGTTTGCCGCTTTTTGCCTTTGTTTTGCGCGCTACCATGGTTCCACTCCGCGCTGGCAGGGCCAGCGTTTCAGTTGCGAATTAGTCTTCGGTCTGAATGGACGCAGGCCAATATGTTACTAAATTACAACAGTTTTGTCAAGGAATTCCCGTCGAACGGCGGTCGCCGGATCGTACCTGCCCCCACCCCTTCAGGCGCGGTTGGACCGTTGAAAAAGCCCAACCAAGGCCTGCATATCATTTGGGAGTTGGCTTTGAAAATTCAAGTCCCGCCCGTCCATCGGATGCCGGAAGCCAAGCTCTGCCGCATGCAATGCCTGCCGCTTGAATTCGTCTATGGCGTGGCGCAAATTATCCGGTAAGTCGCTGACCCGGCCGCGCCGGGCGCGGCTATATTGGGGATCACCCAGCACTGGGTGGCCTAGGGACGCCATATGCACGCGGATCTGGTGGGTACGCCCGGTTTCCAGCCGACAGTCAACCAGGCTGGCGGCCTCGCCATACCTTTCAATCTGGACGTAGTGGGTCACGGCGGCCTTGCCACCCCGTTGGACCACGGCCATTTTCTTGCGGTTGTTGGGATCACGGCCAATATTTCCCTCGATCCTGCCTTTATTCTGGCGCGGCCGGCCCCAGACCAGGGCGCGGTAGAGACGTTGAATATCGTGGCGGGCGAAAAGATCGCTTAACCCGGCGTGGGCCGCATCATGCTTGGCCGCCACCAACAGACCGGAGGTATCCTTGTCCAAACGATGCACGATGCCGGGCCGGCGCACCCCGCCCACGCCCGACAGGCTATCGCCACAATGGGCCAAAAGGGCATTGACCAGGGTGCGGTCGGGATTGCCGGGTGCCGGATGCACCACCAGGCCGGCCGGTTTGTTGATCACGATCAGATGTTCGTCCTCGTAAACAATCTCCAGATCCATGGCCTGGGGCTTGGGTGCCGCCTCCACCGCCGGGGGCACCTGCAACACGATTACCTCGCCGGGTTTGACCCGGTACGAGGCCTCGGTTACCGTCGCCATGTTGTCAGCCGGGCCGATACGCACCTGCCCGGCTTCGATCAAGGCTTTGATACGCATGCGGGACAAGCCGTCAATGGCCTGGCTGAGCAGACGGTCAAGGCGTTCGCGGGACGCTCCCGGCTCGACCACGATTTTATGTTCTTCTATTTTCGGATCTTCACTCATGACCCAACACTGGACCGAGAATAGCACCCGGCTCAAGCTTCTCGTCGGCGTGATGACCACATTACTGGTTATCGGCCTGATTTTGCTGGTGGTCGGCATCGCCCGAACGTCCAAGGAATTGACCGAACAGAGCACGCAATTGGCAGCCAAGATTGGCGACGTGCCGGTCCAATTGACGCCGGGCGATAGCCTGGTGGACCTGACGGCCGACAATGGCCGCCTGTATCTGGCCATTCGCCACAAGAATGGCCGGCAGTCGGTCGTTGTGCTCGATGGCAAAACCGGCGAACATTTAGGCCAATTGAATTTGGAAACAAGCCGGTGATCGTGCTGCCTAGCGCCCTGCGCGCGGCAATCGCCGCCCACGCCGCGGCGGACTACCCCCATGAAGCCTGCGGCCTGCTGCTGGGCCGGCGGAATGGCGCGGGCATGGTGGTATCCCGGACCGTGGCCTCGGCTAATCTAGCGGCTGAACCGAGCCACCGGTTCGAGATCGATCCGGGCCTGCGCCTAAAATTGCAAAAGGCCGCCCGCGCTGGCGGGGACGAGGTTCTGGGCCATTATCACAGCCACCCCAACGGCGCCGCCCAGCCCTCGGCCACGGACCGGACCGGTATATATGAAGCCGATCTGGTCTGGTTGATCGCGGCGGTGCATAAAGGTCACGTGGAACAAATCGCCGCCTTCATGCCCTGGGTCGATTGCGCCGGCTTTAATGAATTAGAATTGAACGAGACCAATTAATTGGGACATGGGACTGCTAGATGAATTTTTCCTCTGATAATGCCACCGGCGTATCGCCGCAGATCATGGCAGCCCTGGCAGCCGCCAATGAAGGCCACGCCATGGCCTATGGCGATGACGGCGTGACCAAGGCGGCGGAAGCCGCCTTTGCCGAGTTATTCGGGCGCGAATTAGCGGTTTTTCCCGTCACCACCGGCACGGCGGCCAATGCCCTTGCCCTGTCCGCGCTGACACCGCCCTGGGGTCAGGTCTATTGCCACCGCAACGCCCATATTGAGGAGGACGAGGCCGGCGCGCCGGAATTATTCTCCGGCGGCGCCAAGCTGGCCCTGCTGGATGGCGCGCATGGCAAGATCGAGACGGAGACCCTGGCCACCGCCCTCGGTGGCGCTGGATTTGGCGTGCAGCATCATTCCCAACCCAGTGCCCTGTCGCTGACCCAGGCGACGGAAGCCGGCACCATTTATAGGCCCGACGAGATCGCCGCCCTGGCCGCTCTGGCCCACGATCGGGGCCTGTCCGTACATATGGATGGCGCCCGGTTTGCCAATGCCCTGGCCCATCTGGGCTGCAGCCCGGCGGAAGCGACCTGGCAGGCGGGTATCGACGTGCTGTCCTTTGGCGCCACCAAGAATGGCGCCATGGCGGCGGAGGCGGTCATTTTCTTCGACCCGGAGGCGGCGGACGAATTTCTCTACCGGCGCAAACGCGGCGGTCATTTGCTCTCCAAGATGCGTTACCTCTCGGCACAATTGGTGGCCTATCTACGCGACGACCTATGGCTGGAGAATGCCCGCCACGCCAATGCCCGTGCCAAAACATTGTCCCAGGGCCTGGCCGCGCTGGATGGCGCCCACCTTGTGCATCCGGTCCAGGCCAACGAAATTTTCATATATTTGCCCACCGCGATTCTCGAGGCACTGGAAGCGGGTGGCGTGGGCTTTCACCGCTGGGGACCGGCGGCGGACGGGGATGGCGGCCAGGCACGCTTTGTCTGCGCCTTCAACACCGAACAGGGCGATGTGGACCGGGCGCTGCAAATCGCCCAAGATGCAGCTTGATAAAAACAAGGGGAGAGATGTCATGCAAGGTCAAATGATTGGCAATATCACGGTACGGCGGATCATGGAGTATGAAGGGCCATTCCTAACGCCCAGCGATGTATTCACGGAAGCAACAGCGGAGGCGATGGCGCCGCACCGCCATTGGCTGGAACCAAAAGCCCTGGACCCCGAGACCGGGAAGATGATTTTTCCCTTCCAGTCTTATTTGGTGCAGACAAAACATCACACCATCCTTATCGATACCTGCATTGGCTGCGGCAAGACGATTAAGCACCGGCCACAATGGAGTGACCGCACGGACCAATCCTGGCTAAACAATCTGCGCGCAGCCGGCGTTGCGCCGGAGGCCATTGATTATGTCTTTTGCACCCATCTTCACGTGGACCATTGCGGTTGGAATACCTCGCTAGTCGATGGCCGCTGGATACCCACATTCCCCAATGCCAAGTATGTCTTCGCCAAAACCGAATACGCCGCCGCCGAGGCCGGCAACGACATGGTTTTTCAGCAGAGCGTGCTGCCGATCATGGAAGCCGGCCAGGCCCAGCTGGTGGAAACGGACTTCGCCCTGGACGATCAGGTCTGGCTGCTATCGACGCCGGGTCATACTGCGGGCCATGTTGCGGTCAACCTGGCGTCGAACGGGCACAGCGCCGTGATGTGCGGCGATTTGATCCACAACCCCGTGCAATGCGCCCATCCGGAGTGGAGCCCCAAGTTTGACCGCGACCCCGGTCTCGCGGCCCAGACCCGGCGGCATTTCCTGGCCAGCAACGCCGAAAGCGGGCAAATGGTACTGACGGCGCATTTCCCCTCCCCCTCCATCGGTCATATCATCACCGAGGGCGACGCTTTCCGCTTTGCCTATGTAGAGGACTAAAGCGCCTCTCGAGGCGATTTGAAATGAAGGATACTAATTTATAAGCTGGGAGATCAGACCATGACTGCGAAGCGGGCGAAGTTCCTTGGCTGGGGTTATGAGGGCGAGGGCCTGACCCTCGATGAAGAGGCCATGGTATTGGGGCGTTATGCTAAACGCTTTGGCCTGGACGGATTTGAGCGGATCGCGGCGCCGACGCCGGATCAGATTGATCTGCATGCACCACGTGCCGAAATACCGGCCAAGCTGAAAGAAATCTGTTCGGCGCAGGATTTTGATCGTCTGACCCACACCTACGGAAAAAGCTTTCCCGATTACGTTCGCATCTATGACAAGGATTTCACCAATGCGCCGGACATGGTGGCCTTTGCTAAGTCCGAGAATGACGTTAGCGATGTGCTAGATTGGGCTACGGGCGCCAATGTAGCGGTGATCCCCTTCGGCGGCGGCTCCAGCGTCGTGGGCGGCATCGAACCGGCAGTGGGCGGCAAATTTGCCGGCACGCTGAGCTTAAACTTAACCGGACTGGGCCAGATCCTGGAGATCGACAAGACCTCCCGCGCAGCACGGATGCAGGGCGGCATCCGCTGCCCGGATATAGAGGCCGGCTTGCGGCCCCATGGCATGACCCTGCGGCACTTCCCACAAAGCTTTGATCTGGCTACCCTAGGCGGCATGATCGCTACCCGGTCGGGCGGCCATTTCGCCACGCTGTACACCCATATTGATGACTTCGTGGAAAGCACCCGCATGCTAACCCCCGCGGGCGCCATGGAAAGCCGCCGCCTGCCTGGC
>CAUZBE010000130.1:0-7853 GCA_963577885.1 Alphaproteobacteria bacterium | reverse complement strand
CTTTCAGGTCATATACATATTTTGAAGCTCGGTCCTTCGACCATTGTTTAAATTCGTCTGCATTTTTTACGCTGCACTGGATTATCAGAACCATACGGTCAGAGTTTGCATTTAAGTCAGTCATATATTTCCTCAAAATTATAAATCAAAAGTTACAGCTTAATTGACACCAGGCAAGAAAGTTTGCGCCTTCATTTCCGCAATAGCCCTCCCTGCCGTACTGCTGCTTGGCAGGCTGACGAAGCTGCAAAATAATTTCCCCCTACCTTAATTGTCACAGACAATCTACATATACAAGGGCGTGGCCCAGGTATCGTAGACCGGCAACGGACAGATCACCCTGGCCTGGCTCTCGACCGGCGCGACCGACAGAGCCGCCCTTCCCGACCCTGACGCCACCCCGGCGCCACGGTTGATTGAGGATTTGTCATCATCATCGTGACAAGCTTGGCATGCTGATGGCATGCACGCACACGCATGCACCATGCGTAATCCTTCACCACCGTGTTATCACTCCGGTGCAGAAATGTGTTATTTAGCGATAATCTGATGGGGAAAACGGGCGCGGACTCGAATTAGAAACCCGGTGCTCTATCCAGCTGAGCTACGGGCGCCCATGGGTCGCTAGATCGGTTCGGTACCGGGGCCGCGCAGGGTTCCAGAACCGAAATTATTAGCATAGGTGCGGATGCGGATGCGCCGTTGTTTCGGCTCCCGCACCCGGTAGTCGATATCGTTGCGCTTGCAATAGGCGATGGCCTCGTCCCGGCTGGCAAAATTCAGGCTGACCTGCTGTCGCATATCCGTGGCCGAGGTCCAACCCATCAAGGGTTCAATGCCCCGCGCTGCGGTCAAATCAAAATCTAGCCGCCAAGCCGCTAGCTTGCCACGGCCCGATTGGGTCACGCCCTTGGCGGGTTGATAGATTGTCGCCTTCACGCTCACGTGGCTCACTCCTAGCAGTACTTTGTCTAAAGGCCGGCATCCTGCCGGTCAAATCTGATACAGCATGGCTATACCCCATGGACAGGGCCGCTACAATAGCCCAGCATTGGATACGCTGATGGCACCGCCACGCCGCCGATGATAGGCGAAAGTGTCCGGAATAGGCCGTGCAACGGTATCGAGGCGAAGGGTAGAAGGTAAGCGAATGGCACAGCAGCAGATGCATCTAGCGCAATTCCTGACGCACGGGCCGACCTACCACAGCCAAGCCATGTGGCGGCATCCCGAAACAGCGGCCCGGAACTATGACTGGACCCAGCCGGAGCTGTACCAGCATATCGCCCAGGTGTGCGAGCGGGGCAAGTTCGACATGGTTTTTTTCGCCGACCTGAACTATATCTCCGATACCTATCGGGGCAGCCTAGAACCCGCCCTGCGCTATGCTGCCCAGGCCCCGGAACATGACCCAATCCCGTTGCTGTCTTTTATGGCGGCGGTAACCAGCCATATCGGCCTGGGCGCGACCTTCTCGGTCAGTCATCACCATCCCTTCTACGCCGCTCGTCTGTGGGCCAGCCTCGATCATCTGACCAAGGGGCGGGCCGCCTGGAACGTGGTGACTTCGTTGAACCACAACCAAGCCGCCAATTATGGCGAGGCCCGCCAGGACAGCGAACAGCGCTATGACCGGGCCCACGAATTCATGGCGGTCTGTCAAAAACTGTGGCAAAGCTGGGATGAGGACGCCGTGGTGATGGACCGGGAAAACGCCATCTTCGCCGACGCCACCAAGATCAGGCGGATAGAGCATGAGGGACGACATTTCAAATCCCGCGGCCCCTTGAATGTCATTCGCTCGCCCCAGAGCGGCCCCGCCATCCTACAGGCCGGCACCTCGCCCAAGGGCATCGATTTCGCCGTGCAATATTCAGACGCCATCTTCGCCATTCAGCCCAGGGCCGAAGACGCGGCCAAATATTTCGCCACCGTGAAGGGCCGCATGACGACCTTTGAGCGCAAGCCCGATGACTGTAAAATCCTCTTCGGGATGCAGCCTATTATCGGTGGCAGCGAGGCCGAGGCGCGGGAGAAACAGGAACTGCACAATTCCCTGGTGCCCCTGGACGGCGGCATGGCGGTCCTGTCGGCGCATCTGGATTTTGATCTCTCGCAACTGGATCCCGGCGCCGATATGACCCAGCGGAAGGAGCCGGAATTACAGCGCCTGAAAACCCGTTACCGCAAGGCCTCGGGCGAGCCCATGACGCTAACGGAAGTCGCCCTGCGCCACGGCCAGAGCGTCGGGCTACCGCAATTCGTTGGCACGCCCGGCGCCATCGCCGATCAAATGGAGGCGTTCATGGCAACCGTGGGCGGCGATGGCTTCATGCTCTCGCCCATTTACTGCCCCGGCGCGATCGAGGAATTCGTCGATCTGGTGGTGCCCGAGTTGCAGCGCCGCCGGTTGTACCGAAGGGATTATAGCGGTACCACCCAGCGGGATCATCTGGGACAATATTGATAATGATTGATCTGAGCGGCTATAGGATGTTCGTGACCGGGGCCGGTTTCAGCATTGTCCTGGCATCGGTCAGACAGGCCCATGTCATGGGCGCGCGGATCGCCGCCACCGTGCGTGGCAGTGAACAGCGGGCGGTACTAGTGCCATATTTCTACGATGGCTGAATATTCGATCTGGATGTGGCGGATAGCGGCACCCTGGACAGGGCTGTTGCGACCACCATCGAACGCTTTGGTGGTCTGGAGGCGCGCACCTGGCCTGCGCCAGCATCATCGCCCTGTTCACGGTGACAAAAGCCACCGATGCGGCCTGACAAAATGTCACCGGCACCAATTTCACCGGCTGCTTCAACCTGGCCCGCGCCGTCGCCCGCCATATGAAAACCCAGGGCAAGGGTACCACCGTGATAATTTCCAGCTCGATCGGTCTGGTTGGCCATCCCAGGGCGGCCGCCTATGCCGTGAGTAAACCCGGCATCAATGGACTGGCCCGCGCCATGGCCCTCGGACAAGCCTCGGATAATGTGCGCATTAACGCGGTTGGCCCCGGCCACGCGGCCACCGATATGACGGCCGAGATCAGAACCATTCCCGAGCGGCGGGATTATTTGTTGAATGGCATTCCCATGGACCCTTTGGCGAGCCGGTGGAGATCGCCAACCTCAAACTTTTTCCGCTGTCTGATGCGGCATCCTTCATCACCAGCCAGGTGGTCTGTGCCGACGGCGGATACACAGCGAAATAGCCTTACCCAACAGCCATAATGGAGTGCACCTATGACCACGTCGGGCAGTAACGAAAACGACTATATTCAAGCCTTCATGACCCATCGGGAGCCGGTATTCGAACGCGCGGCATTGATCGTCGTGGATATGCAATACGCCACCGGGCATCGGGATGGCGCGCTGGGGCGGCGCCTGCGGGGGGAAGGCTCCAACGTCGCGGGCTATCGTTTTGACCGAATCAAAAACTTGGTGGTGCCCAATATCAAGCGCCTGTTAGAGCGTTTTCGCGGCGCCGGCGGAGCAGTGCTGTATCTGACCATAGGGGCGGCCAGGGCGGATTGCGCCGATGCCCCGCCCCATATGAAAAAGATGTTTCAATCCCTCGATAATTTCGAAGGCAGCCGGGAGCACGAGATTATTGACGAATTAAAACCGCAGGCAGGCGAAAGCGTCCTCAATAAAACCACCATCGGCGCCTTCGCCTCCACCGGCATCGATCATCTGCTGCGCTCCATGGGCAAGGATCAATTGTACGTAGGCGGGGTCTCCACCAACATGTGCGTCGATACGACGGCGCGGGAGGCCGCCGACCGGGGCTATGGGGTGACGCTAATTGAAGATGCCTGCGGCACCACCCATGAAGATCTACACAACGCAACCCTGACCAATTTTCAACGGCTCTTTGGCCGGGTGATCTCAACGGCCGAGGCACTGGCGGAATTACAGAACACCGGCGGCTGACCAGTACAAAATAAAATCAAGCGATACTGGGGGATTTGGGTGTCCATGTACCTAGTTGGTTGTTGCGACCGGCGCCAGCCTCGGCACCGGCCGGGCCACGGCATTGCGGCTGGCCACACGGGGGGCAACAATTGTGTCCAAAAAAACGCCTTCCCCATCCAGGCGCGGGGGGTCGTGGAAGAGATCGTCTTAGTGGGTAGCACCGGTTTCGTGGTGCAATCAGATCTCTCCCAAAATGCGTGACCACCCCAGCTGTTCAAAGGCCTGGATGTCACGCTGGAGAAACGTTTTGGCTCACCTGCCTTTGATATCCTGGTGAATAACGCCGGCACGGGGGCACGCGCAACTATCAAGTATGTCACCGAGGATGCTTTTGACGAGGTCATCCGGCTGGACCTGCGAGCGCCGTTTTTCGTTACTAAATTCCGGTTAGAACGGCAGCGCGTTGGCGGCCGCATCATCAATGTACCGTCTACGAGCACCCGGGTCGCCTTCCCGGCCCTAGCATTCTAAGCCCCAGCGAAAGCCGGTCTAGAGGTCCGGAGCCGGCTGTTGGCGGCCCAGCTTGATCCTCAAGGTATCACGGTCAACGCTATCTTACCAGGCGCCACAGCGACCGACCACAACCCAGGCGCCTAGGATCCGGCCACCGCCAAACAAACAGCGGAAACTATTGCCCTGGGCCGGGGTCGGCCAGCCAGGCGACAGCACCGATGTCATTGCCTTTCTGGCGACCCCTCAGCGCCGCTGGGTGACCGGCCAGTGCTTAGAAGCCAGCAGCGGCCAAAGGATTTGAGGTGTACGGCGCCGTCCTGCTTCCGGTCAATAAAAACGGCTTGGGCATTTCTGTCTAAGCCGTTGCCGTTGTTTGGTGTCGGTTATTTTGGTTGCGGGGGCCCTAAACCACCGAGAGTTGACTTTAAGAGTTTCGATTAGAAAGATGCGGTAAAGGTCGGCCTCTCAAAGTCGGAGGCAGAATTGTGGGCCGAAGAATGGCTGGCAGAGCGAACGAGGCCGTCCCGGCAATGCGATTTGGTGCCATCGCAACGAAATCGACGGGCGCGGCTGCTGAAAGGGTACCTCAATCCACCCTCGGACGCGAAGTGGGTCGGACGAGGCTCGACAGGTAACAAACCGCCCGCTCGATATTGCGCTGTCAGAAGAGCTGACCGCCGCCCAATTCTCTCGCGTCTACGCCCACGAAATAGGGCATGTAATCGTCCAGTTGGCGGGTGAGATCCCGACCGCGAATATAAAAACTGAACTGAAGGCTCCTTAGAACGCCCTGAACAACCCGAACCGCGGCCGTGGCAAGGAATTCGACGAGGCGGCGACCCGCGGCCCGTATAGGGCGCCGGACCAAGGCGGGGACGCTTTTGGACAGCCTACTGCATTACGCAGACGTCCTATTTTCGCTAGCCCTTCAGTACGGCACCCCAGCGACAGCGCTAGCTAAGTCTGCCGCTCGTCTCGAAGACGGCTCACCGGCCAGCCCAGTGGGGGAATTGATCGATTTCATCGTCAAGGAAGTCGAAGCGTCGCACCAACCCGATAGCCAGGGCACTGCGCACGCTGACGTTCCGGTAGGGGAAGGTCAGGCCAAAGAAGGGGCGTGGGTGCTATCTACGGTTTAGAGTTGGTCGCGGACATTAGGTGATCTCGATATCGTCGGTGTCTTCCCTGTGCCGTTTAGTTGGCGGGAACTGCTAGATCCTCGGGCAGCAGTTGGCCACGAAGATCCTCAATGGATACAACGTGAATTAGGACCGCGAAACCCTTCTTTTCTGGATCGCTATCACGTTCCTGCTGCACCATATTGTTCCAGACTTTCTCATAGGCTTCGCCTTCAGTATGGAGTTCGGCGGTGCCGTAAAATCGGGCGACACCACCGGCCGCAAGTAAACCGTTGCCGCCACGGGCTACGGCGCTAAGTGAAGGATTTCGAAAGTAGACCGACAATTTATCTCCGTTCTTCAGAGCATCGCTCGAAGCACGGCCTCCCCGGTCCCATACGGCGAGCGTATCGCCATCAAATACCTGAGTACTTCCTCTTGGACTGATGTTTGCGAAACCGTCAGGTCTAATGGCGCCGACAAGGCAAACATTCTGCGGAAAAGCATTGTTGATGTAGTCGTGCAATGCCTCGGGGATTTTGCTCATTCGGTCCTCCTTGAACGCCTGTACGGTCATTTTATCGGTTTTCTAGCATTAATTTAACTCGAATTCGAAGGGCGGATTACCCTTCTGGACGCGACAAAGAGCCAGGTAGATAGCCCCACAGTCTTGGTGCTTCAGAGTAATCCCCGTTTGCACAGCATAGAAAGTAGGGTGTCAAAAGCGACTTAGCGTAGCCCCGTCAGACACCGTGCGCTTGCTTGCGGCGGCTGCGCATGAAGTCATGGCTTTCCGGCGTACCATCATGCCAGGTGCCGAACCACTTATCGAGCGGCACTGTACCATCACCGCCGTAGTTGCACTCGAAATATCGGTGATGGAGATAGTGGAAATAGCGCTGGCCAATCGAATGGGCGTTGCCGTCTTTACCTTGCCATTTGTGGTAACCGACATGGCCCAAGGCAGGCGTAAGCCCCGTCGCCTGTAAATGGAAAATGGCGTGCATAGGGTGCGACAACAGAACCCAATGCAACAGGATTCCGCTGAAATATAGGATGTGTTCCGCCGGGTGCATCGACATGCCAGACCACGGTCCGATATCGACATTCTTGTGATGTAACTGATGCACGGAGCGATAGACCCCGCGACAGTGTAACAGGCGGTGCACAAAGTAGAAATGTGCGTCGCGGATGATTGGGATGACGCAAAACAACAGCACGAAATAGACCGGATGCGCCTCCCAGCTCAGCATCGGGACGTAGCCGTTCGCGAAAGCCCACAGGGTCACTACCTCGTAAGCCGACCAGATGGCAACCGCGCTGCCCGCGGTCCAGAACATATTCTCGCGCACCTGGTTACCAAAAAGGAACCGTCGATGTGACACCGTCGGGGCTTTGCGGTTAAGCATATAACGCTCGTCCTGGGCATTCTTCGTGTAAAAGCGCCAATGCAGCCCGCCGAACACCAGGAAGGTGAGCGCCAGGTTGCGGCCATATACTATGGCGACCCAATCCCACTGGAAGGTCTGCATGGTTGCGAGATCCGGCGTCAGCCAGAACCAGGTGACGACAGCTAAGATCATGTAAAGGATGTTAATGGGCACGAAATAGCCCGGATAGCCGAACAGAAACTTGGCCGCCGCGACCGGTCGCGGCGGCCAGACTAAAATGGGTGGCTCGACGATCGGCGTATCAGGCTCGCCGCGTTCGGTTGTTTCGGTTGCGATTGTGGTTTCCGCCATGCTTCCCAGACTCCTCAATCACTAGGGACGAAGCGCGGGAGACGCCGCTATAAATTTCACAGCGTGTTCCGCGCCATTACCTCTGCAGCATAGGCAAGCACGCCACTGTTGTAAAATGGCGCTTTGAAAAGTTCCATCTGTGTCGGCTTGATACTCAATTTCGTGATCTAAATGCGACGCGAATTAAACCGGTAATAAGATTAAGCCAACCAGGACCGTCACCTCAACCGCCGAGATAGATTTAAACAGAGCCGCACGACCGCTCCGGCCGAGTAGCGCCAACTTGCGACCTGCGGTTTGTGAGTTACGGGGGTTTTCAGACCAGTTCTCGTTTGTCTGACAGTGCCGCCTGACATCTTGGTTGATCAATAGCCAAACAGCAGATACTCGATATCGGATGCGGAGCGGAAATGAACGTCGCGTCGCGTTAGGCTCGAGCAATCCCAAAAGCCGAAATTAAATTTTCCTAATATGCTATTCCTAAGCTGGCTTTTCCGCAGCCTGCTCTGCGTAAGCAGGTGGCCTCTCCTTTGCAGCACACAAGCCAACATAGTGAAAAATCGACG
>CAUZBE010000129.1:0-7863 GCA_963577885.1 Alphaproteobacteria bacterium | reverse complement strand
CCCTGGGCAAGGTGCTGCGCCATACCGTGGAATGGACCCTGGTTCAGCCAAAGGGTTAGGTAGACGGGACGTCAGTCGGAATTAACTTTAGCCACCCGGCCATATCGCAGCCGCGTCAGGACCGGCAGGGGAGAGGGCAGGCGCGCCAGCAATACTTCGGCCCGGCGCCACGTTTTGCCCAGGCGCAGGGTACCAGCGAGGCGGCGCTCTAGGAATTCCCGGGTGTCTATGCCATCGTCCGATTGATCGTCCAGCCAACGCAGCAACGTGGTGCTGTAGACAGCTGCCAGCAGTGCCCGCTTGCTATAAAAATTGAAATCCGTGCTGTCATCGCCCGCCGCTCGCCAGATGGCATTAACGGTGCGGTAGAGGCCGCGCATGGCGCCAGGCGCGTGGCCTGGCAGCAATTGCAGGGCTAGGGCCCGGCGGACGGCTTCCCGGTGCGGCGCCAGAATTTCCAGGCGCAGGCGGACGATGCCGCCTATCCGCTCCCGCACGGGACCCTCCGTCAGGCCCCGGGCGGCGGCTTGCGCCACCATTTCACGGTCGATCTCGGCCATGAAGAAGGCCAGTAGTTGCTGGGGACCGCCAGGGAAGGCCTGTTGCGCTGGCACGGGATCAAGGCCGGCGGCAATCGCGGCCCTGACCCCATCGGTGAGGGCGCGGGTGGTCCAACCGTCGAAGGGGATGCCCCGCAGAGCCGCCGCCAAGATCGCTTGCCGGGCTGTATTTCGTGCTTGGCTCATGCCTCCACCGCCTCTTCAGCGGCATTTTCCTTTGATGTCTGTTCGTTGGCGCGGGGCTCGGCAATAAGGTGGCGCATTTCGCTCTCGAAGATCAGACCGGTCAGGTCGGCCATGCGCTGGGGATACAGAATGCCGTCCAGATGATCGCATTCATGTTGCACCACACGGGCGTGAAAGCCGTCGACGGTGCGGTCGATGGGCGCCCCCACAAGATCCACGCCGCGATACCGCAGATGGGCATAACGGGGCACCAGTCCGCGCAGTCCGGGCAGGGACAAACAGCCCTCCCACGCTGCCACCGTCTCGTCTCCCAAGGGTTCCAATATGGGATTGATCAGCACGGTCAGGGGCGCCTCGGCCCCCGCGATGTCTTCCCCCGTGGTCAGGGGCCCGCGAAAAATTACCATGCGCAGGGGCACATGCACCTGGGGCGCGGCCAGCCCGGTGCCCGGTGCATCCAGCATGGTCTGCAGCATATCGTCGGCCAGGGTGCGGATTTCCGGCGCCGCCGGGTCGGCCACGTCCTCGGCCCGGCGGCATAAAATAGGATGGCCCATGCGGGCAATTTTTAAAATAGCCATGACGCCAATATGACCCCAGATAGAGCGGTCGTAAAGCAGCCCTGGGGCCGGTCAGAGTCTGTGTCGCGGGGTGCGCCGGCCCTTGACCTTGTGGGCGATGTTGTGATTCTTAATCTTTGTCGGAACACGGCGTCGGATAACAGGTATCGCTGACAGCGTTGTCGCTGCGGCATAGCGGGGGTTTTGTGGTATTGAAATGACAATCTTGCATGGTATTGCTAAGGATCTTACGACCCGCTGGCCCCATTACCCAAGCGATTTTACCTCAGTTTTCAGCCTCAAGGTTTTAAGTTCCAGTTTCTATCTGTTCTTTGCCTGCCTGGCCAATGCCATTGCCTTTGGCGCCTTGTCCAGTGTTCTGACGGGCGGTGAAATCGGCATTATCGAAATGCTGATCGCCACGGCCATAGGCGGCACCGCCTATGCGCTGTTTTCGGCCCAGCCGATTACCCTGCTAGGCGGTACCGGTCCGATCGTCGTCTTCACGGCGCTGTTGTATGCGACCTGCAAGGACTTGGACGTCAGCTTTATAGCCGTCTACGCATGGACCGGCATTTGGGCTGGCTTGATCTTAATTATCCTGGCGGTCACCAACGCCTCCAACCTGATGCGATTTTTCTCCCGTTTCACCGACGATATATTCGCCGCCCTCGTATCTCTGATCTTTGTCGTCGAGGCGGTTAGAAAGGTCGGTAGTGGCTTGTTTGATGACAAACTCAGTCAGCTCGATGCCTGGTTCGCCGTCGTGTTGGCGGCCGGCACCTGCGTGATCGCCTTTGGTCTACGTGCAACGGTCCGGATTGGCAAAAAGCCATTGCCCGGCACGCCGCTGCTGCTGGAATTCGCGCCGACCCTGGCTATCGTAGCCATGACGGCTGTTGCTATTACCTTGTGGTCCGGACAGGTGGAGGGGCCTGCCGTACCGGCGACCCACGATATCACCTCGACGGGCCGGCCATGGCTGGTGGACATCATGGTAGTGCCGTTGTGGGTACGGTTAGCCTGTCTTTTGCCCGCTACATTTGCCGCCACATTGCTGTTTCTCGATCAGAACATCACTTCGCGCATTATCAATGAAAGTGATGCGCCGTTACGAAAGGGCCATGGCTATCATCTGGACCTGTTACTGATCGGCATATTTACCCTGGGATTTTCCTTCTTTGGCCTGCCCTGGATCGTGGCAGCGACAGTGCATTCCGTCAACCACTTGAAAAGTCTGAGTATCGACGATCTGGCGAACCCGGACATGCCGTCCTTGGCGGTGGTCGAAACCCGGATTTCGGCCCTCGTCATTCATCTTTCCATCGCCGCTTCGTTATTGGCACTGCAAATTGTCGCCATCATTCCCATGGCGGTGCTGTTGGGTCTGTTCGTCTATATGGGCCTCATATCCCTATGGGGGAACGCCTTTTTCGTCCGTTCACTATCCCTCATCGTGCCCTCGATGATCAAACACGGACATCATGGCGATGGCCATGTTCCGCGCCGTGCGCGCAACCGTTTTACGTTTCTGCAAGGGGGCTGTCTGGTGATCTTATGGGTAGTTAAGTCGAGCGCGATTGGTATCTTCTTCCCGTTCTTCATTGCGCTCTGCGTACCGGTCCGCATCTTCTCTTCCCGCTATTTCCACCCCGAGCATCTCACCCACCTGGATGACTACGACCACGGTCGGAGCGACAAAATCTAGTCTAGAAATAGATTTCTTGCCGCTCTTATCATTCAGCGCATTAACAACAGCAGAGTACCCTTATGCCGGATCGCGTATAGGTTATTCGTCGGGCTATAGCCATGATGTGCTCAACGGACGTGGTCAACTCGACGATGGTAGAAACCTGATAATTAAACCATAACAAACAAAGGCGTGAGCCCAACGGGCACGGGAAGCTCTGGATAGCAGTAGGTAAATTTAGCTGGGCAACCAACTTGAACATGTCATTACAAAAGAAAACCCGAGCTAACCGATTGCGGTGTCTTGGCAAAGCTCTTGACCGCATTGCCAGAGCTGTCGACTTGACCGATCAACAGCATGAAACCATGGCTGTCATCCCAAGGGGCTAGCTTGATAAAGGACTTCATCTGCGAGGTGCCGCGCAGCTTGGTGCGAGCGTTCTTCAGCGCAGTGAGCTTATCGAGTTCGGCTTTCGAAGTGATACCCGCTCGCGCTCGGAAACGTTTATCCATTTCGAGGACTGCCGCGATGCCACTTATTCCCTCAATTTTGCCCGCGACCTCGTGAGACCGAACATCCTTCCTACCTAAGTACCTGAGCACCGTTGCATATTGAGAGAATGAAGGATGCGGGACCCGATAGCCCTTGGGCTTGCCATCTATACCCTTGATAACTTCACGATCCTTGTCGAGCTTCGCTTCCCACTCACCAAGAACCAGTTTGGCGACATGGAACCATGGATTGTCGGCAGTCCGTTTGGATGAGTTGATTTTTTTTGGCGAGCATCTGGTCGAACGCTTTGGCGTTCTACTTTTTAAGACATAGACTATCGACGGATATCACGCTGCTGAGTATCTTCTAAAGGCTCTTGTGGGTGCGATCGACCGCATTGACTTAGCCGGCGTAATTTTTTGAAATCAAAGCAACATGGGCTTCGAGCTTTCGGTTGATAGGCTTTTCAAGCGCATCCTTCTTCGTTGTCTTTTTAGGCTTTTGACTTCTCCTGCGATGTGAAAATCGCAAAAATACATGTGAATTTATTGCCATCTGATAGATAATAAATTCTAAATTACAGTACTTATAAATTAATTTATGGTTAAATTTTATTAATAAATATTATTAATATATTAAATTGGAATAATTATTCTATAATTTTCCTTTTGTTGTGCGAAAAAGTGTGTTAATAAAGTATTTTATCTCCTCTATTGTATTGTAATAGTGTACGCCCATGCGGTTCATCTTTATAATACCCCGGCAGTGCATGTCCTGCATGGTTGAGCTAGCGCTAGAGGTGGAGATGTTGATACCCGCCGCCGCCATGGTTCGGGCCACGTCATCGGGGGGCATATCGGCCACCAAGAAACTGATAATACCGGATTTTTCCACGCCCAGGTCCTGCACAATGACGCCGGGAAGGGTCGATATGCGGGCGCGCAGATCGCCGGCTAGGCCCTGCACCCGTTGGGCGATGGCGTCCAGGCCGATGTTCAGGGCATAATCCACGGCCACCCCCAGGCCAATCTTGCCGGCGACATAATTCTCCCAATTCTCGAAACGCCGGGCACCGGGCCGCATCTCGTAATGCTCCGGCGAGAGCCAGACCGCGGCGTGCAAATCCAGGAATGGCGGGTCCAGGCGGTCCAACATTCCGGCCCGGACATAGAGAAAACCCGTGCCTCGGGGGCCACGCAGGAATTTGCGGCCCGCGGCGGTCAGCATGTCACAGCCTATGGCCTCCACATCCAGGGGCATCTGGCCGGCGGACTGGCAGGCGTCCAGCAAATAAGGCACGTTCGCCGCGCGGGCGACTTTGCCAATGGCGGCGGCGGGATTGATTAGGCCGCCGTTGGTGGGGGCATGGGTGATGGCGATCAGCTTAACCCGGTCATCGATCATTTCTTCTAGGGCAGCGACGTCGGTCTGGCCGCTGTTATCGTTGGGCACGACGCGGACCTGAATGCCGTCCCGTTTGGCCCGCTGCAAATAGGCAATGTAGTTGGAGGCGTATTCCGAGACTGCCGTCAGCACCACATCACCCTTACCCAGTGGCAGGCCGTAAAAGGCCATGTCCCAGGCGACGGTGGCGTTTTCCATCACAGCGATTTCGTCCGAGTGGCAATTCAACAGCCGGGCCAGGGCGCCATAGGTATTGGCCAGGGCCTCCGCCGCCGCCGCTTCCGCCTCGTAGCCGCCGATTTCCGCCTCTAGACGCAAATGGTTGATCACCGCATCCAGCACCGGTTGCGGCATCAGACTGGCGCCACAATTGTTCAAATGCACAACCCGTTCCGCGCCCGGGGTCTCGGCGCGGAGTTTATCAACGTCCATGGCGGTCTTCCAATTCCTGCTTGTTGCCAATGCCAATTTAACACATTGGAATTGGATGATGGAAAACGGTTGGGCGCGGGAACGACGGCGCCTGAACGCTTCGCCAAATGGCGTACGCCTGATATCATCACTGGCCTGGCCAGCGGTGCCGGCAAGCAGGTAGATTCCTGATGCGGAACATCGCCTACGACAATTTCACCGAGACGGCCGTTCGCGCCTATGCTGGCGCTGGCGACCGCAGGACCGGGGATATTCTGCAGCTGTTGATTCAGCGCCCGCGCGATTTTGTCCGCGAGGCCGGAATAATGCCCGGGGAGAGGGAAGACGCCATGGGTTTTCTGGCCCGGGCGGCGGCGGCGGCCGTGATGGGACCAATTTTTGTCCCCGGCATACCAGCGCCGCCCTATGGCGCCGATCTGTCCGTAGGCAATAAGGGGGGGCGCATCGTCGTCCACGGCCAGGTGCGGAACAGTGCCGCCGCGGCGCTGGGCCCAGATCGAAGTTTTGGCCGAACGCGCCATACGGCCTCTACGCCGTGCAGGATCCGGCCCAGCCGGAGCATAATCTGCGCGCCACGCTACATGCCGATGGGGACGGGAATTACGCCTTTGCGACCAGGAAACCGGTTTCCTACGAGGTGCCTGGGGATGGGCTGGAGGGTGAACTTGTCCGGGCCGGCGGCGGGCATTGTTGGCGCCCGGCGCATATCCACATCCTGATCAACGCCGAGGGGTACAAACGGCATATCAGCCAGAATTTTGACGCCGCCGATCCCTATATCAACGAGGATTCCATCTTTGGCATGCGCGCACCGCTGGCGGTGCCGTATGATCAAACGCCCGGCGAAGAAGTATTCGCGCGCTTCGCCGGTATCGAGCGCCCCTTCAACATCGTCAGTGTGGATTTTGTCCTGGCGCGAGCCTAACCTGCGAAGATAATCTGAATTTGGGCCAAGCCTTCCGCGACACAAATTGACGCAGACAAATTGGAGCGACGCGATGAGTGAAAAAATTACCGGCGGCTGTCTTTGCGGGCAGATCAGATATGAGATGATGTCCCAGCCGAGGCTGCAACTGGCCTGCCATTGCGCCGACTGCCGGAAACAGTCGGGCAGCGCCTTCACGGCCTCGGCCATGGTGCTCCGGGACGATATCGAGATTACCGGCCAGACCAAGACCTACCTCGACACCGGTGACAGCGGCAATCAGATCAAGCGGGTGTTTTGCCCCAATTGCGGCTCGTCTCTGTTCTCGGAAGTCGCCGCGCGCCCAGATAGCCTCGCGCTCTCGGCCGGATCAATCGACGACCCCGGCTGGTTCAAGCCCCGGGTCAACTTGTGGACGGACAGCGCCCTGTCGTGGGTCGCCATCGACCCGGACTGCAAGAATTTCCCAAAGAATGCCGGCTGATCTCCACTTCGGTGCCGGCGACGCGGATCACCGTGAAAATAACCTGCCCCGCGACCGTGCGGATGTGCCCTAATAGTCGCCCTGCTGTTCGAAGAAACGGCGGGGCACGTCAAACAGCATGGTGTCTATCTGCGCCTCGGCGAAGCCGTTTTCGCGCAGGGCTGGCAGTACGTCACGGCTGATGTGCAGATAGCTCCAATGGCCCGTGGACGGCGGCACCTCGCCGGGGATCCAGTCCAGATAGTAGTGCGTCATGGTTCAACACCATGCGGTCGGCGTAGCCCCGGCGGCATAGGTCCGCCACCACGGCCACGCGCTTGGCGGTGGGCTGGTAATGATCGATGCCAAAGCGGTCGATGCCCCAAGGATGCTGCCCTGGTCGATCAGCTTCAGCAGGTAATCCGGATCATCGGTATCGCCGCAGTGGCCGATGACTACACGGCCCAGATCGACGCCTTCCTCCTTGAAGATAGCCTGCTGTTGCAGGCCCCGTTCTGAGGCGGCATGGGTGTGCGTTATGATCGGGGCGCCGGTTTGCCGGTGTGCCTGGGCCACGGCCTGCAACACCCGCTCGACCCCCGGCGTCATACCGGGCAAGTCGGTGGCCCATTTCAGCACCCCGGCCTTGACGCCGGTGTCGGCAATGCCCTGGGTGATGTCGCGCAGGAACATCTCGACCATGGGGTCGCCATCCCCAGGCCCGCTGCCGGGTGTACGGCGGCGAAAATAGTGCGGCAGCACATCGAAGGTATACATCCCCGTCGCAAACACGATGTTGAGGTCGATCTGGGCGGCGATGCTGGCGATGCGGGGGATATAGTGGCCCAGACCGATAGCGGCGGGATCCAGGATGGTGTCGATGCCGGCTGCCTTCAACTCGCTCAGGCGCTGTATGGCGTGGTTCACCCGGGCGTCCTCTTCGCCCCATTCCTCGGGATAATTGAGCTGGATCTCAGTTGAGAAAACGAACACGTGCTCGTGCATCAACACGCGGCCCGGGTCCATGGTTTCAATCGCCCCGCGGGTGGCCTCGACGTTGGCCATGTCATCGCTCCCCTGGCCAGCGGATAGATTTCCAGCATGCCCACCCTAAAGTATTTCCCATGAAAACGGCAACACCGCACCGCGGC
>CAUZBE010000128.1:0-7921 GCA_963577885.1 Alphaproteobacteria bacterium | reverse complement strand
AGGGAAAACTTACCTCTACCGATTACCTCGCCTTTTGCATTGAAAAACTGTGCCTCGACGCGACACACGTCGCTGTTACGCTGCTGCTCCGTATGGGCGAAGACAATTCGCTAGTCAAAGGCCGGTGTCAATGTCGTAGGGACAAAAATATGCTTGCCAACCCTTGTGCCGTTCGCGCCTTCGGCACGGTGAAGCGATTACGCACTGTTTGCTGTGCCTGCGAGCCCACGATCGAAAACCCCGCGATCGCGGCTATGACGGTCGCGACTCTTTGCGGTACAATTCAATAGAACGGAATTCTGACGGTGGTTCCGGTTACGTGTGTTGTGGTTCTTTCCTCCCTGATCAGAAAACTGGAATAAACCGAATGGGTTATTCCAGTGCAGACAAGGCCAATACCGGCGGGCGTCGAGTCCAAACGCGGTGGCCAGCGTTGCCGGCATGTCCTGCCGCTAAGTCAATATTTGGTGAATGTCTGTGTTGGGCGGATAGGCAGGGAAAATATATTACGACGTTCTGTTTCTTTTCCGGCGTTTCTCTTGGCTCCACTCGAACATAGCGGACGGGATCATCTGGTCCTTCACCTGGGACGAGTTTTGACCGGCCTTGTGAAGATTCTGCTCGAAATCATCGCTCGCGGATTCACCCGATGGGTTCGACAAGGCGCGGATGACCACAAAAGGCAAGCCATTGAGGTGGCAGGCATAGCCAAACGCCCCGCCTTCCATTTCCGCCGCCAGGGCGGCGAACTCCCGTTGCAGCCAGTGTAGCATTTTGGTGTCCTGAACAAATTGGTCACCCAATGCGATCGTCCCCGGCATCAGGTTAGAATTACCCGGCGCATCGGCAAACGCAGTACCAAACGCCGCTGTCGCCTTACCCGCGTGATCCGGATCACATTCGATGAGATGGTCCCGTTCCGGCGTCTCGCCATGGCGTCGGCCACAGGCTATCAGGTCCATATCGTACTATACAACGTGGGTAGCAACGAAAATATCTCTGGCCCGCATATTAGGCAGAAAACTGCCGGCGACCCCACTGAAAACAAGCTTTTCCGGTTTATAAATAACTATCATCATCTGCGTATAGATGGTCGGGTTTACCTTGCCGATACCCGATTGCGCCAAAGCGAATTCGGTGCCCTTTTAATTGCTCCGGGTAACCGTAAATTAGGCGTGGACGACTTCCTCCACATCTCATAATTAGCTCAACAAGAGTTGAACTTCCTCGTTCATGGCGCCAATGACACCTAGCATGGTGGTTTCCTTCCCAGGGGTATGGCGATGACTTTATCGCCCTAAAAATAGCCAATCGTTAACGGGATGGCCCTGGATCGTTCTATCCAAAACAGCGGCAAATTTGACTATCATAACACTGGAACGCGGGCCATTAGGGCCCTTGGCGGGCTAGAAATAAGGAAACCCTTTGCGACCCCGCGACTTATGCCTACATAAGGTATTATTCGCGAGGCCGGGGGATGTGCCAGATGGCCGAGACACGCAAGGTATTTCTCGTCGGTGTAGGCCCCGGGGGTCGGGAAGAAGCCGTGGCTCTGGTGGCCAGCGACCTGGCCATTGAAGTTGTCTGGGAATTACATCCGCGTCCCCTGTGCCGTCGCCGTGGGCAGCTAAGGCGCATTGGGATCAGGCCGGGTTACGTCAATGCCATCCATAAACCAATCAGGTGGGGATAAAGGCAAGCGCGCGCCGCGCCCTGACGGCTCGTTGATTGTCATTGGTTATGGCACGGGTACCCAGGCCGGGGATGCTGCCCTGCACAAATTGGCCGCGGTTTTAGCGCGGCGGCGCATATTCGTCGGCGTCAGGGCGGCCGTTCTGCGCGGCGGACCTAGTTTGGCTGCGGCCGCCCAGGCGGCCACGGCGGGGCCAATCCGCCTGCTGCCGTTTTTGATGGGTGGCGGTATGACCTTTGGCCAGCACCTGGGCGAAGCCATGGCGGGAATTTCCTGGCCTGAAAAACCCCTATTGTATCCGCCCCTTAGCCTCAATCCTGGTCTGGCCGAATTAGCGGCCCGCCACGCGGAAACCGCGGCCGGGGTGCTATCCTGGCCGGTACCGGATAGTCATATGTTGTTGATCGCCCATGGTACTCTGAGGAAGCCGGCCACGTCAGAGGCGGCCCGCATGCATCAGACCCGCCTCGCCGCGCAAAATCAATTTGCCGGCGTCACGGTCGCCTTTCTCGATCAACCGCCCTATTTGGATATTATACTGTCCGGGCATGGGAGGCCCTTGCTTGGCGTCGGCCTTTTTGCTGGCGAACGCCAGCATGGCGCCCAGGATATGGCCCGAGCCTTCGCCAAAGCCTCCTGCCCGGCCCATATTTGCGGCGCCATTGGTGGCGACAACGGCCTACCTTTGACCATGCAAGCGTGAGGTGTTGGTTTGGCCGCGGGTCTAAAAACATCAAGGTTGCGCAAGCGTGAAGCTTTATTTCTGAAGTTAATATCCGAGAATCTTCTGCGCGAACCCATCGAATTCATTTTCTCCTATCACCACAGATTGGTTCAGATCATCGCTGCCATGAGCGTATTATTAACGGCTGGCTCTTTCGCCTCGCCGCTGGCCGAAGATACCGCGCCCGAGATCGCCACGATCAGAACCTATCTGGTCAATGATCTGCCGATCCACGACGCCGATGAGGAGGAAAATTTGTGCCCTTGTCTGGCGTAACATTGTCCAGGGGATGAAGACACGAAGCAGATTTTAGCCACCTTGCATCAAGAGTAAATGGAGAATTCCGCATTACTGCCGTCCACGACAGCCGGCCTGGACGATCTTCTGGTGGGCCGCGCAGTTGCTAAATGGGTGTTTTTGCCTCCTCTGCAACGCGTTTTGTGGAAAGCCAGCGGCGGCACATCATCTGAAAAACAATATCATCCTGCCCTTGGCCCGGCGCCACTTCATGGCTGGCGACATGGCCGGGATCGGCCGCGATATGGCCACCCGACGCAACATCGATTTTCCCGCCTAGAGCAATTCCGCATTGATGAGAATCGCGAAACGATTCCCAAGTAATTGGAAAAAAATGCTCCAGGTTGGTTTCGATCAGAGAATAAATTTTGAAAGATCGGCGTTTTTCGCCAAATCGCCCATATGCTCCTGAACATAGGCCGCATCGATGTTGACGGCCTCGCCGGGACGATCGGTGGCGGTAAAGCTGATATCGTCCAGAATGTGCTCTAGAATGGTGTGCAGACGGCGGGCGCCGATGTTTTCGACGTTCTGGTTGACCTCCGCCGCCATGGCGGCGATTTCGTCGATGGCGTCGTCCGCGAAGACTAACGTCACCCCTTCCGTATCGAGAAGGGCGACATATTGCTTGATTAGAGAGGTTTCCGGCTCCAGCAGGATGCGCTTGAAATCATCGGCGCCCAGGGCCGAGAGTTCCACCCGAATAGGTAGACGGCCTTGCAATTCAGGCAGTAGATCCGACGGCTTGGCCAGATGGAAGGCCCCCGAGGCGATAAACAGCACATGGTCGGTTTTCACGGCGCCATACTTGGTCGCTACCGTGGTGCCTTCTAACAGGGGCAGCAGATCGCGCTGTACCCCTTCCCGGCTGACGTCGCCGCCCGAGCGTTCCGAACGCGTCGTCACCTTGTCGATCTCGTCCAGAAAGACGATACCATTTTCCTCGACCGCCGTAAGGGCGTCACGTACCACGGTTTCGTCGTCCAGCAGCTTATCGGATTCCTCCGCCACCAGAACCTCATAGGATTCCGCCACCGTCATCCGCCGGCGTTTGGTGCGGTCCCCGCCCAATGCCTTGCCCAGCATATCATTTAAGTTGAGCATACCCATTTGAGCCCCGGGCATGCCCGGTACCTCGAACGTGGGCATCCCGCCGCCGCTGTCGGCTACATCCAATTCGATTTCCTTTTCCGCCAATTCGCCGTCCCGCAGCTTTCGGCGAAAGGTATCCCGCGTGGCTGCGGATGCGGTATCGCCAACCAGGGCATTCAAGACGCGTTCCTCCGCCGCCAATTCGGCCTTGGCCTGAACGGTCTCTCGGCGCTTTTCGCGTACCATGGTCAGGGCAATCTCCACCAGATCGCGGATGATCTGTTCCACGTCCCGGCCGACATATCCAACTTCGGTAAATTTAGTGGCTTCAACCTTGACGAACGGCGCGCCGGCCAGGCGGGCCAGACGGCGGGCGATTTCCGTCTTACCGACACCGGTGGGGCCGATCATCAGAATATTCTTCGGCATCACTTCTTCGCGCATGGTGCCTTCCAACTGCATGCGCCGCCAGCGGTTGCGCAGGGCGATGGCGACCGCGCGCTTGGCATCGTTCTGGCCGACGATAAAGCGGTCCAGTTCGGAGACAATTTCCCGGGGGCTGAATTCGGTCATGGGTGCAGGGATTCCAGGGTGACGTTTTCATTGGTATAGACACAGATGCCGGCGGCAATCTGCATGGCGCGGCGGGCTATATCTTCGGCCTCCAGGCCCTCCTGGTCGATCAGGGCGCGGGCGGCCGCCAGGGCGTAGTTGCCGCCCGAGCCGATGGCGATCAAGCCGTCTTCGGGCTCGAGCACATCGCCGGTGCCGGTCAGGACCAGTGAGGTAGCCACGTCCGCAACCGCCATCATCGCCTCCAACCGGCGCAAATACCGGTCGGTGCGCCAGTCCTTGGCCATTTCCACAGCGGCCCGGGTCAAATTACCGGGGTGCTGTTCCAGCTTGCCTTCCAACCGCTCGAACAAGGTAAAAGCATCCGCCGTGGCGCCGGCAAAGCCGGCTATAATTTTACCACCCGTGCCCAAACGCCGCACTTTACGGGCATTGGCCTTGATCACTGTCTGACCCAGGCTGACCTGGCCGTCGCCGGCCATGACTACCGTGTCGCCCTTGCGGACGCACAGAATTGTGGTGCCATGCCAGGTTTCGCTGTTCGAATCATTCACAAGCTTTATATCCTTTTCCCGGAGCACATCATGTATGGCGAAATGCGGTTCTATACAAGGTTCGCGAATTTCCGGGCCCGAAGGATTCAAGGCCTACGAAGTTCGTGAACGACGCACTGGCGAATGCCGCGTCGGCCTGTTATACCGCGCTTTGCTATTATATGTAGACCGCCCCGGGGCAGGGATACCCGGATTGGAAGGAGCGCGGCCATGCGTCAGGCCAAAATAGAACGCAATACCAAGGAGACCCAGATTTCCGTCGCCCTGAACCTGGATGGCACAGGCAGCTATGACGTGGATACAGGCCTTGGTTTTCTGGATCATATGCTGGAACAACTATCCCGCCACAGCCTGATCGATCTGAAGGTCCGGGCTAAGGGCGATTTACATATCGACGGCCATCACACCACCGAGGATACCGGCTTGGCAATCGGCGCGGCAATTCGCCAGGCCTTGGGCGAGCGCACGGGCATTGTCCGCTATGGCAATGCCCTGGTGCCCATGGACGAGACCTTGACTAGGGTGGCGCTGGATCTGTCCGATCGACCTTATCTGATTTGGAAGGTCGCGTTCAGCCGGCCGAAATTGGGAGAGATGGATACGGAATTGTTCCGTGAATGGTTCCAGGCCCTATCACAGGCGGCGGGCATCACCCTGCATGTGGAAGTGCTGTATGGCCAGAACAATCATCACATGATCGAAAGCTGTTTCAAGGCCCTGGCCCGCAGCCTGCGCCAGGCGGTCGAGATCGACCCGCGTCAGGCCCAGGCGGTGCCCTCGACCAAGGGCGTTTTGGGCGGTAGCTTGTAAAGAGGAAGCAGTGGATGCGCCTCTACACGGTGCAACATCGGCCCAGTGCCGCAAACCCGCGAAGCGGCGGCGTAGAGGCCATGGACCCGGATGTAGTCCTGATCAAGGAAGGTTTTTGCTGGCCGGCCTTGTTCATGCCCGTGTTGTGGCTACTCTACCGCGGGCAATTCTGGGGCTTGTTGGCCTATCTGGTGCTGTTGGGCGTCTTGTCCACCGTATCCTATATAGTCGGCATGGATTACATCACCAATTCAATGCTGACACTGGTGTTGTCATTGGTAGTGGCGGCGCAGGCGAATGATTGGCGCCGATGGCGCCTGGGTGCCAGGGGTTATGAATTGGCATTAGTGGTCGCGGCCGGCAATCTGCGTCAGGCGGAGGAAGTTTTCTTCCGTACCCGATGGCCAGGCCTGGATACCCAAGCGGCGTGGGCAACGGCACAGCCCGCGGCCAGATTTTTCACGCCGTTCCCGGCCAGCAGCTTGACACCGTTCGCCACGCCGTTCGATCCGGTTTGAAACCGTGAGGCCGTGACAGCACCCATGCGTATCGCAATCGTCGACTATGGTTCCGGCAATCTATGCTCCGCCGCTAAGGCGTTCGAGCGCGCCGGCCAGGATCACCTGCAAACAGTCGAAGTGTTGGTGACCTCTGATGCCGAGGTCGTCGCGGGCGCCGACCGGGTGGTTCTACCGGGCGTGGGTGCTTTTGCCGATTGCCGGGCCGGATTAGACGCGGTCGACGGCATGATCGAGGCATTGACCGAATTCGCCGTGCGGCGTGGCCGGCCCTTTCTGGGCATTTGTGTGGGCATGCAGTTGCTGGCGGACCGTGGGCTGGAGCATGGCGAACACGCAGGACTGGGCTGGATCGGAGGCGAGGTACGGGCCATTGAAACGGGCGATCCCCGCCTGAAGGTGCCGCACATGGGTTGGAATGCGCTATGGATCGAGGAGAATCCCACCGCCCTGTTCGCCGGCATCACGGCGGGTGCCCATGTCTATTTCGTGCATTCCTATGCCATTGTTCCCAGTGACGAAGGCTGTATCCTGGCCGCGGTCGATTATGGTCCGCCCATCGTCGCCGCCGTAGCCAAGGGCAATATCGCCGGCACCCAGTTTCATCCGGAAAAAAGCCAGGCGGTGGGCCTGCGTTTTATTGCTAATTTCCTCTCCTGGTCGCCGTGACGGAAAGACCCACGCCATGAACTTGTATCCCGCCATCGATCTGAAGGACGGCAATTGCGTACGGCTGTTGCGCGGAGAAATGGCTGCCGCGACCGTGTTTAGTAGCGATCCGGCCGCCCAGGCGCTCTCTTTTCAGAATGCCGGTTGTCAATGGCTACACTTGGTTGACCTGAATGGCGCCATCGAGGGGTGGCCGGTCAATGGCGAGGCCGTGTTAGCGATCCTGGCGGCGGTCTCCATCCCGGTACAACTGGGCGGCGGCATCCGGGACGAGGCCACCGCCATCGCTTGGTTGGAAGCCGGCATTAACCGGGTCATCATCGGCACCTTGGCACTGCGGCAGCCTGATCTGGCAGCCGATTTATGCCGCCGCCATCCGGGCCGCATCGCCATTGGCATCGATGGCCGGGACGGCCGCGTTGCCGTGGAGGGCTGGGTCGAGCAATCGGACATGCCGGTGATCGAGCTGGCCCGGCATTTCGAAGGTGCGGGCGCCGGCGCCATCATCTACACCGACATTGACCGGGACGGCGCCATGCAGGGCCATAATATCGCCGCCACCGCGGCCCTGGCGGATAGCTTGAGCACCCCGGTCATCGCCTCCGGCGGGGTCACGGACCTGGATGATCTAATCGGCCTGCTGGCCGCATCGGCGCGCGGCATTGAAGGCGTCATTGTCGGACGGGCGCTTTATGATGGCGCCATCGACCCGGGCGCCGCCCTGGCCCTGCTGGCGGGTGGAGAGCAGCAAGCATGCTGACAAAACGCGTCATACCCTGTCTGGACGTCAAGGACGGCCGGGTCGTCAAGGGTGTCAATTTTGTCGACTTGGTCGATGCCGGCGATCCGGTGGAGCAGGCCCGGGTCTATGACCGGGCCGGCGCGGACGAACTTTGTTTTCTCGACATCACCGCCTCATCAGACAACCGCGGCATCATCTATGACGTGGTCCGCGCCACCGCCGAACATTGTTTCATGCCGCTGACGGTGG
>CAUZBE010000127.1:0-7951 GCA_963577885.1 Alphaproteobacteria bacterium | reverse complement strand
AGGGGCGGCGGACGTCCGCCAGGCCCGCCGTTAGCGGCCTTGGAGCAATATATAGCGGTCACTGAACCGCCAAACTACCCGATGAATATTGAGAGCCCATTAAGCTAAATTCAAGAATGAACAGCACGATTAAGGCTGCCACAGCAGCCCCGCGTTTATACGCCACCCCTGTGGATCCGTCCGCTCTTGCGCACTGGCGTGAACGACAAACGCTAGGCTTGCTTGGATTTTTATCGAAAAAAACCTGCGTAACCGGTCCAGGCGCAGTCGGTCACGGCTGTCGGTCTGACGCCAGATGCTGGCCATGAAGGCGGTCAAGGTGCCCAGCCTCGTCGCCCCCGCGATCAGCAAGAGCGGCAGGATCTTATATTTCACGGCCTGTTCCGGCACCACCCCGGCTAGGATCTGCCCAGTCATCATCCCGGGCAGAAAGACCACGCCGGCCGCCGCTATGGAATTCAACATGGGTGTGAAACCGGTACGCAAGGCCCGCTGGGCGACGGGCCGCAGGGCCCGCCAGCGCGACGCACCCAGGATCAATTGTGCCTCGATGCCCGCGCGCTCCTGCCGGGCCAGACTGGTCAAACTGTCCAGACCGAGGCTGATACCGGTCATGGCATTGTCCAGGATCATCTGGAACAGCGGAATGGCGTAACGCGGATCGTACCAGGGCGCGGGCCGCAGGGCCCCGTTCAAGGCCAGCATGGTGACCACCGTTCCCGCCAGCAGCATGGCGGTAGAGCCGATGCTTTAGCCCCACCAGCCCGCCAATCGGCGCTCCTGCCGGGCCATAATTTCGCGACCCGCAAACAGCGCCATGACCAGAGCCACAAGGGCGGTCAGCCACAACGGCCCGGAATTGAAAAGCGCCTGTAAAACCAAACCGACTAGCAGTAATTGGACCGTCATGCGCAGGGCGGCCAACAGCATTTGCCTCTCCAGGCGCAGGCCGAGGAGCAGGGAGAGACCGGCGTTGAAAAACAGCAACAGGGAGGCGAGAGCCAAATCAAGATAGGAGAGTTCGTTATAGCCGCTCATGGCCCGGCTACCAGTCGGCCTTGCTCCATGTTGAGGCTGCGTCCGGCCAGACGCGCCACCTGGGCGGCGTCGTGACTGACCAGCAGGGCGGCCGCGCCCTGGCTCAGGCGCGCCTGCAACAGATCTTCGACCAGGGCGCAATTTTCTGTATCCAGTGCCGACGTAGGTTCATCCGACAGCAAAACCCGCGCCACACCCAGCAGGCCGCGGGCCAATGCTACACGTTGCCGCTCACCGCTGGAAAGACGAGCCACGGGCCAGGACAGCACAGCCTCCGGGTCGGTGAAACCCAACGCGGCCAGTAATAGGCGGGCCGCCTCCCGGTCAGGCCAGTGGTCGCCGACCCGATCCATCCACCAGCCGGATTCCGCCGGTAGATAGGCAACCAGGCGGCGCCAATCCGGGACCTGCAGATCAGCCCGGCCCCGGACGGCGGCGGTGACCCGTCCCTGGTTAGGATCAAGATCAACGAGGGCGCGCAGCAGCAAGGTTTTGCCCGCCCCTGACGGTCCCGTCAGAGCCAGGCATTCACCGTCGTCAATGTGAAAGGATATCGGGCCTAGGCCCGGCCGGCGCAGATCATCTACCTGCAGCATCACCACATCATCATCTCGCCATCGGGTCCGACCATGACCCGGCGCCAAGCGTTAACGCTTAACGCGGCGCGATCACCATGGTCATCTGGCGGCCTTCCATTTTGGGGAACTGCTCCACCTTGGACACCCCCTCCAGGTCGTCACGCACCCGTTCCAGGACTTTCAGGCCCAAATTCTGATGCGCCATCTCGCGGCCACGGAAGCGCAGGGTAACCTTGACCTTGTCGCCTCCATCCAGAAATTTGTTCATCGCCCGCATCTTCACATCGTAATCGTGATGATCGATATTCGGACGCATCTTGATCTCCTTGACCTCGATGACTTTCTGTTTCTTGCGAGCTTCATTAGCCTTCTTCTGCGCCTCGAACTTGAACTTGCCGTAGTCGAGGATCTTGCAGACGGGAGGTTTGGCTTCGGGTGCTATTTCCACCAGGTCGAGGCCGACACCTTCGGCACGTTCAAGCGCATCGTCGAGGCTGACCACCCCAACATTCTCTCCTGTTTCATCAACCAGTCGCACGGAACCACTTTCGATCCGTTCGTTTATCCGCGGCCCGGATTGGGCCGGCGGTGTATTTGGATAAAATCGGCGAGCGATAGTAGTAATCTCCCTATCTGTTGTTCGGTAGCCATTGTTCAAAGTCTATTGTGCGGCCCGGCAAGCAAGCAACGCAGCCACTACAACCCATCATATTAGCCCGGGAAAGTATTTAACTAGTTAATAAAGCACCCATTACACCTGGTGATCAAGTTGTTAATGGTATTACCCCTCAGGCGCCGGGCATGGCGCCTTCTTTCGATAACGTGGCAATGGCTTCAGCCAGGGCCAGCACTTTCTGCCCTTTGTCACCTAAACGGCGCAAGGCAAGGCTGCCACCTTCAGCTTCGCGCTGGCCGACGGCGGCGATGACGGGCACCTTGGCCAGGGAATGTTCACGCACTTTATAGCCGATTTTTTCGTTGCGCAAATCGGTTTCCACGCGTAAACCCGCTGCCCGCATCGCCTGGGCCACTTCTTCGGCATAGCCGTCGGCATCGTTGGTGATGGTGGCCAGAACAACCTGCACCGGCGACAGCCACAACGGCAATCGGCCGGCGTAGTGTTCGATCAAGACACCAATGAAACGTTCGAACGAGCCCAGAATTGCCCGGTGCAACATCACCGGGCGGTGGCGTTGGTTATCCTCGCCCACGTAGGAAGCATCAAGACGCTCCGGCAGATTGAAATCGACCTGCAAGGTGCCGCACTGCCAGTCACGGCCAATGGCATCACGCAAGACAAACTCCAGCTTCGGGCCATAGAAGGCGCCCTCGCCCGGGTTCATCGCATAGGGCAACCCCGTCGTCTCGATCGCCTCACGCAGCGCGGCCTCGGCGCGATCCCAAATTTCGTCCGTGCCGACCCGAACCGGCGGCCGGTCGGCGAATTTAATCAATACGTCCGAGAAGCCGAGGTCGCGGTAGATCCGTTGCAAAAGATCACAGAACACCATGCTTTCAGAGGTGATTTGATCCACCGTGCAAAAGATATGCGCATCGTCTTGCGTAAAAGCGCGCACGCGCATCAGACCGTGCAGCGCACCGGACGGCTCAAAGCGATGACAGGAACCGAACTCGGCCATGCGGAGGGGCAAATCGCGGTAACTTTTCAAGTCGTGCCGGTAAATTTGCACGTGCCCCGGGCAGTTCATGGGTTTTAACGCAAAGATCCGTTCTTCCTGCTCCGTGGTGTACATATGCTCCTGGAAGGTTTCCCAATGTCCGGAGACCTCCCAGAATTTACGGTCGAACAGCTGTGGCGTCCTAACTTCCAGGTAACCGCCCTCGGTCAACCGTTGGCGCATGTATTGTTCCAAGGCGCGGTAAAGTGCCCAGCCCTTGGGATGCCAAAACACCATACCCGCGGCCTCTTCCTGGAAATGGAACAAATTCATCTCCCGGCCCAGGCGCCGATGGTCGCGCTTCTCCGCCTCTTCCAGGCGGGTCAGATAGGCATTCAGCTCTTTTTTGTTGCGCCAACAGGTGCCGTAAATACGTTGCAGCATCTCGTTGCGGGAATCCCCCCGCCAATAAGCTCCGGCCACTTTCATCAGCTTGAAGGCATCGCCCAGTTTCCCCGTCGAGGGCAGATGCGGACCCAGACACAGATCGGTGAAGGCACCCTGGCGGTATACGCTGATCGGCTCATCTTCGGGCAGATCCTCGATGATCTCGGCCTTGTAATGCTCACCGATGGACTTGAAATAGGCGATAGCCTTGTCCCGGGCCCAGACTTGGCGCTCGATGGCCTCGTCCCGAGCCACAATTTCCGTCATGCGCGTCTCCAGCTTGACCAGATCGTCCGGGGTGAAGGGATCGGCCTTGGCAAAATCGTAATAGAAACCATCCTCGATCGCCGGTCCGATGGTGACCTGCAGATCGGGCCACAATTCCTTGGCCGCCTCGGCCAGCACATGGGCGCAATCGTGGCGCAGGATTTCCAGCGCTTCATCGCTTTGCAGGGTGACTATTTCAAGCCAGGCGTCGACCGCGATTGGCAGGCGCAGATCGGTCAGAGCACCATCAATCCGGGCGGCGATGGCAGCCTTGCCCAGGCCGGGGCCAATATCGTCGGCGACCTTTTCCGCCGTCACCGCGCCATCATACTGGAGGACCGAGCCGTCGGGCAACGAAATGGCGACCATGTTCGAACCAATCTATGTAGAGAACCCCTGATAGTCCCGCCAAGAGCAACCCAGGCGGCGACGTTTGCGCAACTTAGGCGGAATGGCCGTACTGTCAAGCAGGGCGCCACCATTTTCGATTCCCGCTGCGCCAGGCGCTCCCTCCACGAGACACAGGGCATGGGTCGATGAAACAGAGCAGCGGTCGGAGGCGCGATCGTGGGCGTTGCAAAAAAATTGCGCTTAAAGTTTTTCCACCGCTTCCCAGACCCGGTCGACGGTGAGCGCAGCCAGTTCAGGCTCGTGCAGGACGCTGACTTTGGCGCCGCGTGGGGTACACAGGGCGGGATCGGAATGATCCGAGAACAGAACCAGCGCCGGGCAGCCGGAGGCGGCGGCCACATGCATGGGGCCGGTGTCGTTGCCCAATGCCAGTTTGGCAACGCGCGCCAGGGTGGCCAGTTCCTCGATGCTGGTCTGATCCGCCAGATCGCGGGCGCCGGGGCACTGTTTAGCCAGCACCCGGGTCAGATGCACTTCGTCCGCGCCACCGATCAGCACGGGCTGGAGGGACGCTGCCAACAAACGTTGGCAAAGCGCCAGATAATAGTCCGCCGGCCAGCGTTTGCCCCGGCGATGGGCGGAACCGCCTGGCACCACCAGGGCATAGGGTTGGCGCAAGCCAAAGCGCGATATATCCGCCTTCACCCAGGATAGATCCGTGGCGGGCACATTCGCGATACCAGCGATCCGCAGTTGTTCCGCCTGACGATCCAGGGTGTGCATCAAATCACGGTCAGGGTTGACGTGCCTGTGAGAGGCACCCGCTGCGGTACCCGACCATTCAGGACGGCGGCGGCCGAAGGCATGGATATATAGACTGGAACGGGACGATGTTTGCAGATCATAGACCCGGTCGAAACTGCCTTCTGCCAGGCGGCGGCGCAGTCGCAGCCATTCCAGAACCTGGTGCCATTTAGGTCTGCGATCCTGCCAGACCCCGTCAAACCATGGGCATTCTTGCATGAATACAGCAAAGGCGGGCGATGTCAGCAGGGTAATCCGGGCGCCTGGATGGTGCGTCCGGATCGCCTGGAAGGGCCCCATGGACTGCACCAGATCACCCAGCGCGCCATGACGAATGACCAGGATACGGTCGGCACGCATCTTAGGTCAGAAGAGATTGATAGACAGCCAGGGTGCGCTGACACATGAGCTCTACCGTGAAGTTCCGTTCCACGTTGGCGCGGCCATTCGCCGCCATGCTCTCGCGCTCCTGCCGGCTAAGGCTCAAGGCCCAGTCCAGGGTGGCGGCCAGAGCCTCAGAATCGCCCGGCGGCACCAGCCAGCCGCTTTCTTCCCGTAGCACAGTTTCCCGCGCCCCGCCGTGGTCAGTGGCGATCACCGGACGGCCCATGGCCTGAGCTTCAACCGCCACTCGGCCAAAACCTTCCGGCCTCGTCGAAGCGGAAACCACGACGTCGGCCAGCATGTACGCCGCCGCCATATCGCGGCTGTGACCGACCAGGCGTACCACTTGATCCAATTTATGACGGCGCACTTGTCTTTCCAATTCGTCGCGATAGTCGGTGCGGCCCTGGTCGCCACCCACCAGAACACAGCAAATATCCCGCCGGCCCAGGATCGCCAGCGCCTCGATCAATACCTCCTGGCCCTTCCAACGGGTCAGACGGCCGGGCAGCATGACCACGGGGCGGTCGTCTTCCAGGCGCCAAGCCCGGGAAATCTGTATCATTCGTTCGGCACTGACCCGGGCCGGGTCATGCAGCACCGTATCAATACCCCGATGGATGGTCACCAAACGGTCGTCGGGCACGCCATAAGTTTCACGGACATGCCCGGCCACGAAGTCGGATATGGCAATGACCCGGTCCCCCTTGGCCATCACCGCGTTGTAGTAATGCTTCAGCCAATTATGGCCATAGGCGTTGTGAAAGGTCGTAACGAACGGTTTGCCGGTGCGCCGGGCCGCGCTCATGGCGGACCAGGCCGGGGCCCGGCTGCGGGCATGCACCAGATCAATACCGTGATGGTTAATCAATTTGGCCAGGGCCGCGGCATTGCGCAGCATCCGCAACGGCCGCTTTGCCGCCAGGGGCATCTCCACATGCTCGACCCCGCTTCGCCGTAATTCATGGGTCATCAGGCCGCCGGAGGAGGCCACCATGCCACGCCATCCGGCCGCCGCCAACGCGGTGGCCGTCTGCACGGTACCCCGTTCCACCCCGCCCATTTCCAGGGCCGGCAATACTTGCAACACCAAAGGGCCTAACGCTTCCGCGCCGTCAGCTTGGATGTTAGGTTGAAGTGTACTTTCCATTCTGATCGGCGCGTCCATGACTATCAATACCGAGCCCAACTTCTTGGCCCGTGAAGACGGAACAAGGATTGCCTACCATCATACGCCGGGCGGTGCACCCGGTGTAATTTTTTGTGGTGGTTTCATGTCAGACATGACCGGCACCAAGGCCCTGGCGCTGGAAGAGGCCTGCCAAAAGTCCGGCCGATCATACACCCGCTTCGACTACCGCGGCCATGGCCAATCAGGCGCGGCATTCGGAAGTGGAACGATCGGTCTTTGGGCCGGGGATGCCCAGGCCGTACTGGACAAAGTAACCCAGGGACCGCAAATCATCGTAGGCTCTTCCATGGGCGGCTGGATCATGCTGCTGCTGGCCAGGGCACGACCGGACCGAATCGCCGGCCTCATCGGTATCGCTCCGGCGCCGGATTTCGTGCTGCGCATGTGGGATCAGTTCTCCGACGAGATCAAAGCAACCTTGAAACGGGATGGCGTCTACTACGCCCCTTCAGAGTATTCCGAGGAACCCTATGCCATCACATTGCAATTGATCGAAGACGGCCGCCAGCATCTGGTGTTGCAAGAGCCCCTAAGCGTGGATTATCCCGTCCGCATCCTGCATGGCATGGCCGACCCGGATGTGCCCTGGCGCGAATCTCTGACGATCGTTGAGCGTCTGCAAGGGGACGACATTGTTGTTACCTTTTCAAAGAATGGGGATCACCGCCTTTCAGAACCCGACGACATTACCCGCCTGATTGACGCCGTGGAAACCCTGGCGCGAAATTAGGGCACATCCGGACGATGCCCCCCAATTCCTGCCCGCCGGATGGCGCTCGTGAACTAGTGGTAGAAAATGGGGCCGTCAAGATTGAGGCATCGTCCCAAATTGGCTGGTAATAGGCTTCATTATGAAATAAACCGCCATGCGGTTTCGACCCACATTTGAAGAAAAATAGGTATTTGTCGTGATCCAATGACGTTGGCACGGTCCTTGGATTGTAAGGGATGCAGGTCGATTAGCCGTTCGCTGGATGACTTGCAGTTAGTGCATTGCTTACCTTCCCGGGCGGTTGTTCGTATCCTCAAATAACCGATTTAACTCAGACGCTGACCGCGTATGTGGTCAGCGTCGGTCCTTTTTCAATCATATCAAAATAAGCCATTCATGAATTCCGCCGGGCCGATTAACGCCGCAATCAAATTCTGTTCGATTTTCATTGTATAAAGACCGGATCGGGATACCCGGCCTGGAGTCCATTAATATTGCTTAATTGATCAAGCCGCCTTCATCCTCGGCTTCCGCCGATGGCGCATCCGCGGTGGGGCCG
>CAUZBE010000126.1:0-8001 GCA_963577885.1 Alphaproteobacteria bacterium | reverse complement strand
GGCCTTTTCCTTTTATGGCTATGTTTATAACCTTGAGAGTGCTTACGGAGGAGTGGTAGATGGGCGAGACCCACGCGGCGCCGGTATTAGGCGTCATCGGCGGCAGCGGCGTCTATGAAATAGACGGCCTGAGTGATACCCGCTGGCAGGCTGTTGCTAGCCCCTGGGGTAAGCCGTCGGATGAATTGCTGTTTGGCAGCCTGGATGGGATGCAAATGGTCTTTCTGCCCCGCCATGGCCGTGGCCACGTGCAGTCGCCATCGTCAATCAACTACCGCGCCAATATTGACGTCATGAAGCGCGCCGGCGTGACCGACATCATCTCGCTGTCGGCCTGCGGCTCGTTCAAGGAGGAACTGCCCCCCGGCACCTTCGTCATCATCGATCAGTTCATCGACTGGACTTTTTCGCGGGAAAAAAGCTTTTTCGGGCCGGGCATGGTGGCCCATGTCTCCTTGGCCCGCCCGGTCAATGCCCGCCTGGGAGACTGGTGCGAACAGGCGGCCAAGGAGGCCGGCATCCCCGTGCATCGAGGCGGTACCTACCTAAGCATGGAAGGGCCACAATTTTCTTCCCTGGCGGAAAGCAATTTGTACCGCCAATGGGGCTGCCATGTGATCGGCATGACCAATATGCCCGAGGCGAAACTGGCCCGGGAGGCGGAAATACCCTATGCCACGGTGGCAATGGTCACGGACTTCGACTGCTGGCATCCGGACCATGATGCCGTGCAAGTGGACGATATCATACGGGTGCTGCTAGAAAATGCCGATCATGCCCGCGCCCTGGTCAAACGGGTGGCGCCGCGGATGCGGGAGCGCCCGGCAATCTGCCCATCCGGTGATGACCGGGCCCTGGAAATGGCCTTGATCACCAGCCCGGAGAAACGCGATCCAGCCATCCTGGCCAAATTGGACGCGGTTGCTGGCCGCCTGTTGAACGATTGAGGGAGCCTGTCATGGATATCAAGGATCTGGTGCGGACCATTCCCAACTACCCGAAAGACGGCATCATGTTCCGTGACATCACCACGTTGCTGGAACATCCCGTCGGCTTTCGCCGTAGTGTGGACGAACTGGTCCAGCCGTTTGCCGGCAGCGGCATCATGCGCGTGGCCGGAATCGAGGCGCGGGGCTTTATCCTGGGCGGGGCAGTGGCGCATCAGCTGTCCGTCGGGTTCGTCGCGGTGCGAAAGAAGGGCAAGCTGCCCTGGCAGACCATATCCGTCGAGTACGAGCTAGAATACGGCACGGATGAAGTGGAAATTCACATCGATAGCGTGGAGCCGGGCGATCGGATCCTGATTATCGACGACCTGATCGCCACGGGCGGCACCGCCGCCGCCGCGACGCAACTGGTCCGCGATGCCGGCGGTAAGGTGGTAGCCGCCTCCTTCATCGTCGATCTGCCGGACCTCGGCGGCCGCGCCCGCTTGGAAGCCATGGGGGTCGAGGTCCGTACCCTGATGTCGTTCGAGGGGGACTGAGATGGCGCCGCCCATGGAACTTCGCATCGAGCCGCTAACCCCGGTATTTGGCGCCGAGGTGAGTGGATTTGATGCCCGCGTACCTCTGCCGTTAGCGATCCGGGCCGGCATTTTAGCCGCGTTCGACGAATTTTCCGTGCTGGTATTTCACGACCAACCCCTCACGGACGAACAGCAGATAACCCTTTCAGAAAGCCTTGGTCCCTTGGAACTGACCCTGCCGGGCGTGGTTGGTGCCGGTTCCAAAATTGTCCGGGTATCCAATATGACCCCCAATGGCGCCTTGAAGGAGCCGGGTGGCCATCTGGCCCTATTCGGCAAGGCCAATCTGCTGTGGCATAGCGATAGTACGTTCAGGGCGGCGCCGGCCAAGGGGTCCATCCTATCGGCCCGGCAAATCGCCTTGCGGGGCGGTGACACGGAATATGCCTCGACCCGCGCCGGTTACGACAGCTTGAGCCCGACCATGAAACGGCGCCTCGATGGCTTTGTAGCAGTCCATTCCATCGCCACCTCGCGCCGGAAAATCGACCCGCGTGCGGTCAACGCGGAACAGGAAAAGGCCCTGCCCCCGGTGCCTCAGGCCCTGGTGCGCCGCAATCCGGTCAACGGCCGCAAGGCCCTTGTCCTGGGCAGCCATATCTGCGCAATTGCCGGCATGGCAGATAATGAGGCCCAGGCTTTGCTTGACGAATTGACCGCCATCGCCACCCAACCCGCGTTCACCTACCGCCATGTCTGGCGCAACGACGATTTGGTAATGTGGGACAACCGCGCCGTGCTGCATCGCGGCCACCCTTACGATGAAATACGCGAACGCCGGTTGTTGGTGCGCACCACCCTGGCCGGTGATGGCCCGACTGCCACGGATGGTGGCGTTATAGCTCAGGAGGGTGCAAACGCATGACCACGGACAATGCAGCCAGCGCCGGTTGGCGCGAGCACCCCCGGTATCCGGACCCCGCCATCGAGACCCTGGACCCGCGGTTCGAACCCTACCGCATATTTAGCGCGGCGGTGGAGCGGCTCTATACGGGCTGCCGCTGGTCCGAGGGGCCGGTTTGGTTTGGCGATGGCCGCTATCTATTGTGGAGCGATATTCCCAACAACCGCATCCTGAAGTGGGAGGAAGAGACCGGCACCGTCAGTGTCTTCCGTAAAACCGGGGAATTCGCCAATGGTAACACCCGCGACCGCCAGGGCCGGCTGATTACCTGCGAACATGGCGGTCGGCGGGTCACACGTACGGAATATGATGGTGCCATTACGGTGTTGATGGACCAATGGGAGGGTAAGCCGTTGAATTCGCCCAACGACGTGGTGGTCAAGTCCGACGGCTCGGTTTGGTTCACCGATCCGCCATTTGGCATTCTGGGCAATTACGAAGGCCATAAGGCGGCGCCAGAGGTGCCCCAGGCGGTCTACCGCATAGATGGCGAGAGCGCCGAGGTCACAATGGTGACCGACGACGTTCTGGGCCCTAACGGCCTATGCTTTTCACCGGACGAAACGATCCTGTATGTGGTCGAATCCCGGGGCGTGCCTCACCGCAAGATCCTGGCCTATGACGTGGCCGGGAACGGCCGGGATATCAGCAACAAACGGGTGCATATTGATGCCGGCCCCGGCGGCACCCCGGACGGCATGCGCTGCGATTTGGATGGAAATTTGTGGTGTGGCTGGGGCATGGGAACGGCGGCGCTCGATGGCGTGCTGGTCTTTGCCCCTGACGGCGCCAAGATCGGGCGCATCGCCCTGCCGGAACGCTGCGCCAACGTCTGTTTTGGCGGCCCCAAGCGCAACCGCCTCTTCATGGCCGCCAGCCAATCCCTCTATGCTCTATACGTAAACACCCAGGGCGCACCTGGGGGCTAGGCGATCCGGCGTCAGTCGAAATGGTGCTAAAAGCCGTGCCCGCAGCTGGTGACTTCGCGTAAAAAGTTCTGCAGGAAGACCAGCAGCAGGATCAGAACCACGGGGGATAGATCGATGCCGCCCAGACTGGGCAGTATGCGCCGAATTGGCCCCAGGGCAGGTTCGGTAACTTTGTGCAGGAAATCGCCAACCATATAGACAAAGCGATTTTGAGTGTTGATCACTTTGAAGACCACCAGCCAGGACATCACAACCTGGATCAGTATCATCCAGAAGTACAACATGATCACGCTTGCAACCAATTCAACTATGGAGCACATGCGAAGTCCAAGCCCTTTCGTAGCGCCATGAAGGCAACAGCCCAAGATGTAATGCCCCCCAGCCTCCAAAGCAAGCGTGCAAGTAAGCCCCGGCCTGGGAATCCGGGCCTTGACAGGCTTGGATGATGGTTCCTATATGCCAGCGGAATTTTCGGGGGCCGTAGCTCAGTTGGGAGAGCGCCACGTTCGCAACGTGGAGGTCAGCGGTTCGATCCCGCTCGGCTCCACCAAATCCATTGTTCTGAATTGTTAGTCTCCGGCCTGTGCGAATTAGGCGTTATTCAAGACCCATCGTGGCACGGGTTGCTTGGCGCAGAATGGGGCGGACGCCCGGGTCGGCCCGGTCATAGCAATCGACGCCGCCAGGGGTGCGGTAACAATAGGCCGCTGGCAATATGGCTACCGAGCCGGTGCTGCGGCAAATGTCCATACCGTGGACCATGCGTACCAGCTCACAATCCGACTGCGACAGCTTTGATACAGCGGCGTCCATTTGATCAACCATCTTTATGGCAATAGCGGTACACCCAGCAGCGTTTGCCGCCACCGTGACCATTAATATTACCCGCAGCCAGCTTGACATCGCGGCCCCGCTCCATTGTCGGTTTGAGCAATTAAGGCGGCCTATAACAACAGATCGCGATAAATGAAGAGTTAATGTCTTCAGCCACCGATTTGGCGGCGCTGTTCCCTCCAGGCCCGGGTCAATTCAGCCTGAAAATTCGGCGCGGCGATGGCGATCAGGGCTTCGGCCCGCTCGTCGATGGATTTGTCTTTCAGGCGGGCGGCGCCGTATTCAGTGACCACGAAATCGATATCGGCCCGGGGGCAACTAACCACGGCGCCGGAACCCAGGGCTGGTACGATTCGCGAGATCGTGCCTTTGGCTGCCGTCGCCGACAGGGCCAGGATGGAACGCCCATTTTTGGCCATGCGGGCACCCCGCACGAAGTCCACTAGGCCGCCGGTGCCGCTGATCTGACGGCCGCCGACGGTTTCCGAATTGGCCTGGCCGGTCAAATCCACCTCCAGGGTGGAGTTTATGGACACGAAATTGTCGATCTGGGCCACGACGGGTACGTTGTGGGTATAGTCGGCGCCCCTGAATTGCACGTCTGCGCGGTTCGCGGCCCATTCGAAGACCCGGCTGGTTCCCATGGCCGCACCGCAGATTATATAGTTTGTATCGATGCTCTTGCGGCTGCCGTTCAGGGAGCCCGCGTCCACCAGGTCGGCCACTTCATCGGTCACCATGCCGCCATGCAGGCCCAAATCCCGCCGGTCCTTCAGGCAGGTCAAAATGGCGGCGGGCACCTTGCCGATGCCGATCTGAATGCAACTGCCGTCATCGATCAATTCTGCGACCTTGGCGCCAATGGTCGCGATCACCGCCGGCAAATCACCAGTCGGCATTTCGGGCAGGGCGCGGTCGGTCGGTACAGCGTAATCTAGTCGGTCATAGGGAATTTTCGGACTGCCGGGGGGCGAGGGCATGGCGGCATTAACCTCGGCCACCACCACCTTGGCTGCATCTAGGATCAATGGCACGAAATCCACCGACAGGCCCAGGCTGCACATGCCGTCCGCATCCGGTGGCGCCACCTGGATCAGGACCAGATCCATGGGCGGCAGGCTTTTCATGTAGCTGCAGACACCGCTGTAATGTAGGGGTAGGAAGCGCACCTTGCCGGCGGCGAAGGACTCGCGCAATTCGGCCTGGACAAAAAATGCGGTCAGGCGCGCCTCGGGGTGGAAAGCGGAAAAATCGGTCCGGTTGATGCCCGGCACCAGGCAGGAAATATAATGCACGCCCCGGCTGGCCTCCCCTGCCGCGGCCAGGGCTTGGCCCAGGGCCAGCGGCTCGCCAACCGCACCTTGTACGAAAACGGTCAAGCCTGGCCGCAACAGCGCGGGCAGGTCGGTGGCGGCAATGATTTTGGGCATGCTGATCCTATGATACTTAGCCTTACGGGCGGGCGCCCGCATGCTAGAATATCGCCCAGGCAGGTGATGACGGCAAGTCCGGGGCAGCGAAGGAACAGAACCGATGGACGCTATTGACGATTTTGTGGCCCACGTCACGGGCACCGGCTTCGATGACGTGCCGGCGGAGGCGGTGCGGTCGGCGAAAATCTTTATTCTCGACAGTTTTGGCGTTGGTCTTTCGGGCGGCGCGGGCCCCTGGGTTGATGAGATGATCCAGCTTGCCGCTCAGTGGGGGCAGGGGAATGACGCCCGTGTCTGGGGCCATGGCCAGCACCTGCCGGCTCCGGCAGCGGCCTTGTGTAACGCCTATCAGATCCATAATGCCGAGTTCGACTGCGTCCACGAAGGCGCCGTGGTGCATTCCATGACCGTGTTATTGGGCGCGGCCATGGCCGTGGCCGAACGGGATGGCGGCGTCAGTGGCCGGGATTTGATGCTGGCCGCGATTTTAGGGGTTGACGTGGCCTGCCATATCTCTGTCGCCGTGACCACGGGGCTGAAATTTTTTCGTCCCGGCACCGCTGGCGCCCTGGCCGCCGTTACCGCCATAGGCAAATTGAAAGGTTTCGATGCCGAGACCCTGCGCAACGCCTATTCCATTGTCTATGGCCAGATGTGCGGCACCATGCAGGCCCACACCGAGGGCTCCATGCTGTTGGCCATGCAGGTCGGCTTCAACGCCCGTAACGCGGTGGCGGCCTGCGATATGGCGGCGGCCGGCTTGCAGGGTCCGAAAAACGTCCTGGAAGGGCCGTTTGGCTATTTGCGCCTGTTCGAGAGCGATTATGATCGGGAGGTCCTGTTGGCTTCCCTGGGCCAAACCTGGCGTGTCAGCGAACTGTCGCACAAACCCTTCCCCTCGGGGCGGGCCACCCACGGTATCGTCGACGGCTGTTTGCGGCTGCAACGGGAACATGGCTTCGCGGCGGCGGAGGTCGAAGGCATCGCGGCGTCGGTGCCGCCCCTTATACACCATCTGGTGGGCCGTCCGGTTGAAGACACCATGACGACCAATTATGCCCGCCTGTGCGCGACATATGTGACGGCCCATGCCTTGCGCCGCGACGGCATCGGCGTGGATGCCTATGGGAACAGCGCCGTGACGGACCCGGCTACCCAGGCCCTGGCCCGACGCATCCATATCGGAATTGACGATAATCCCGATGCCAATGCCCTGGTCCCGGTAACGCTGGTGCTGACCCTGAAAAGTGGTGCTGCACACTCCATCACCATATCGGATGTTTATGGCAGCCCGGCTAATCCCATGACCCATGCGGCCCATCTGGAGAAATTCCGCGGCAATTGCGCCGCCGCACCGCGGCCCATCGGGGCGGAACGGGCCCAGGCCCTGATTGATCAGATTGAAGACCTGGAGACCCTCGACGATGTGGTCTGGCTGGTGGATCTGATGATGCCGGCGCAAAGCTAGCGCCGATGATTGATCCGACCGCGTTGGATATCACGGCGACCACGGCGGCCCTGGCTGCGGGGACCGTTAGCGCCGAGGATCTGCTGCAAGCCTATATGGACCGGATCGCGCGCTATGAAGGCAGCCTGAACTGTTTCATAACCCTGTTGGCGACGCCGGCGTTGGCCCAGGCCCGCGCGGCGGACGCCCGCCGCGCCAAGGGCCGGCCCCTATCTCCCGTGGACGGCATCCCCATCGCCCTGAAGGATAATATCGATCTGGCCGGCGTGCCCACCACCAACGGCATGGCTAAATTCCGCACGCCGGACAATGATTCCGCTGCCGCGCACCGTCTGCGCCAGGCGGGTGCCGTGATCATCGGCAAGGCCAACATGCATGAAGGGGCCCTGGGCGCGACCACCAACAATTATCACCATGGCGCCTGCTATAATCCCTGGCGCCCCGGCTATACGCCGGGGGGTTCCAGTGGCGGTTCGGCCGCGGCCGTCGCCGCCCGGCTGTGCGTGGGCGCACTGGGTACCGATACCATGGGATCCGTACGCCTACCGGCGGCTTATTGCGGCTTGGCCGGCTTGAAACCAACCTATGGCCTGATCTCCGCCCGGGGGGTGGTGCCGTTGAGTTACGGCCTGGATCACGTGGGCCCGATCTGCCGTTCGGTCCGGGATCTGTCCCTGCTGTTGGCGGTGCTGGCCGGCTATGACGCCGATTGCATGGAATCGGTCCATCCCCAAGGCGCGCTGGATACCGGCCAGGCGGATCTGAAAGGTTTGCGTTTCGCCGTGCCCTTGAGCGTGGATGCAGTGCCGTGTGAGGCCGGCATTTGGGAGAATTTTCAAGGCTATGTGGCCAATCTGTGCCAGGAGGGGGCGGTCCAGGTTGATCTCCACCTGGCGAACCCGGAT
>CAUZBE010000125.1:0-8024 GCA_963577885.1 Alphaproteobacteria bacterium | reverse complement strand
AGTCACGATTTATGGCAGGGGCAGGCGCACGGTAAAGCGGGCGCCTTGAACGGCACCGCCGGGACCGTGGCGGTTGCTGGCCGTGATGGTGCCGCCATGGGCCTCGATGATTTGCCGACATATGGACAGGCCCAGGCCGGAATGTTGGCCGAACGCTTCGCCGGCCGGGCGTTGGCTGTAAAAACGTCGAAAGACTGCTTCTTCCTGACCGGGAGGAATGCCGGGACCATCGTCTTCTACCACCAGCTGAGCCGTCACCCCTTGCCGCTCCAGGGATAACCTGATGGTGCCCTCGCCGAGAGAAAACGACATGGCATTGCCAATCATATTGTCGACCACCTGGCCCAGGCGGCTGGGCAAGCCCTCAATGACAATGGCGACGCCCGGGTTCAGCTGCAATTCCAATTTGGGTCCCGGCACCCCGGCATCCGATTGCCGCATCGTTATCAGGGTCTGCAGCAGGACCACCAGATCGAACGATTCGAATTCCTCGCGCGCTAGTTCCGCGTCGACCCGGCTAGCGTTGGAGATGTCGCTAATCAGACGGTCCATGCGCACCACATCGTGGGCCATCACCGCCATGAGGCGGGCTTTTTGCGCCGGATCTTCGGTCCGCTCGATGGATTCAAGCGCACTGCGCAACGACGTCAGGGGATTCTTGATTTCGTGCGCCACATCTGCCGCGAATACTTCGATCGCATCTAGGCGGCCATATAATGCCTCCGTCATTTCATACAGCGCGGCGCTCAAATCGCCAATTTCATCGCGGCGGTGGCTGAGATCAGGAATCTGGGCCCGCCCGCCCCGCCAACGGCGCACTCGGTCAGCGGCGGCGGCCAACCGGCGCACCGGCCCAGCGATGGTGCCGGCCAGAAAAAACGACATCAATACGGTCACGGTCAAGGCCAGGGCAGACGCCTGCAATATGGCCAGCCGGGCATTTCTCACGCCCTCTTCAATCTCGGCACTGTCGGCGGAAAGTAACAGGGCGCCCACCACGCGGCGCAATTGCTGTACCGGCACCGCCACGGTCAGGATCAAGGTATCATCCTTCAGCATCCGAATGGCGCCGCCAATCTCGCCGCCCAGGGCGACGGTCAGCTCCGGGTAATCAAGCAGACCGGCACCCAGTCGTTCGCGGTAGGGAGGAAAGGCGGGGCCCGTGGGCAGTTGGGGCAATAACCAGTCATAGACCCGGTTAATAAATGACATGACGCGGTCCGAGGGATCAGCGGGCGGCAGATAGCGTAGCTGCACCTGCCGGCCGGCGGCGACCAGTTCCCGGGAATCGGCCAACATGCCTCCGCCGGGCAGATACAACCGGGCCCGCGTCCGGGTTGGTGCGACAAGGCGGCGAATGATCCGGGCCGATACCGCCTGGGCCAACCGGCGGCTATCCTCGGGGCCCGCCAGGGCGCTTTCCCCCAGGGCGCCGGAGATGACCTCCGCCTGGCTTTGCATCGCGGCGATTTTGGCGTCCAACAGGCCGTCGCGGTATCGATCAAGATAGAAGATGCCACCGACCAGGACACCAAGGGCCAATAGGTTCGGAGCCAGGATGCGTAGGGTAAGGGTGGAAAAACGCCGCCGCCACCCCGGCCCCGGACCCCCGAGACCTGAAACGCGCATCTGCGACGGTCCCGCAGGCCGTGGACCGGGCTGGCCTAGCTGACGAACCACCACACCCCCTCCTGCTTCCTTGGCCGTAATCTACTGACCGCGCTACTATTCCTGGAAACGATAACCTAGGCCGTAAAGGGTTTCGATACCGGAAAAACCCAAATCTACCGCCTTTAGTTTCCGGCGTAGTCGTTTTATGTGCGAATCAATGGTGCGGTCATCCACGTAGATATTGTCGCCATAGGCCGCATCCATCAACTGGCCGCGGCTTTTCACATGGCCGAGATGCTTGACCAGCGCTTGTAGCAAGAGAAACTCGGTCACCGTCAATTGCACCTGCTTGCCGCGCCAGATGCATTCATGGCGGGTCGGATCTAGGCGTAAGTCCCCGCGGATCATTAATTCGCTGTCGTCTTTCTTGCCGCCGAGCCCGACCGCTTCGGTTCGGCGCAGGACGGCGCGAATTCGTTCAATCAGCAAGCGTTGGGAAAAAGGCTTCCGAATGTAATCATCCGCGCCCATTTTCAAGCCCAGCATTTCGTCGATATCTTCATCCTTGGAGGTCAGAAAAATTACCGGCACGGCGGATACCCGGCGTAATCGATTTAGCAATTCCATGCCGTCCATGCCCGGCATCTTGATATCCAACACGGCCAGGTCCGGTTGCCGCGCCGTCATCGCCTCCAGCGCCGCCGCGCCATCCGTGTAGGTCGAAACCTTGAAGCCTTCGGCTTCCAGGGCAATGGACACGGACGTCAAGATATTCCGGTCGTCATCAACCAAAGTGATGATCGCGGGCATGTTGGTATCCTTTCAACGAGTGACCAAGACAGCCACCAATACGATTACATTGTGACCGAAACAGGGCGGCGTTAAAGGCGTTTAATAGGCCTTTTCGCGACAACGTGAAAACGGACCGCCAATAGGACTGCGGCCGTGGTGACACCGAAAAAGGTGCCCAGCATCAGACCCCGCGTTCCCAGGCCGGCCCAAAAGGTAAATCCAGCTGCTGCCGGCACCATGATAACAACGAAGGAGAAAAGATGCAGGGCGGACGGTATCCAGACATCGCCGGCGCCCCGCAAGGCGCCCATCAAAACGCCCTGGGCGCCGTCGCTGATCAGGGTCGCAGCGGCCACGAACAGGGTCGGCACGACGATGGCCAGCAAGACCGTATCCTGGGTGAAGACCCGGCCCAGGGGCTCCGGCAAGACCGCCATGAGCAACGCCAGGGCGGCCATGAGCACGGCGATGGCAAACAATCCGGCCCAGCCCGAGAGACGCATTTGCCGCTGATCCTGCCGGCCGATCGCCAGGCCAACATGCACTGCCGTCGCCGTGCCCACGCCAATCGCCCCCATATAGCAAAAGGCAACCATGTTGATGACAATCTGAAAGGCCCCGACCGCATGCACACCTAAATAGCCCGCCATCAGTATCAGGGCCGAAAAAGCCGCCGATTCCAAACCTTGCGCCAGACCCAGGGGATAGCCCAGGCGGCGTAGTTTACGCCCAACGACCCGGCCCTGGCGCAGCGGGCCGGCGACGTTGAAGCGGTCGGCATCGGCCATGGCAATGATGTAGATGACGGCCACCACGGCAATCAACCAGCGCACGCAGGTGGTGGCCCATGCCGCGCCTGCGGCGCCCAAACCAAAATGGCCGTCAATCAACAACCAATTCAGACCGGCATTCAGCAGATTGGCGCCGATCATGATCACCAACCCCGGTCCTGGTCGGCCTAGGGATTCGAGGAACAGGATGCAGGCCGTAAAGACCAACTGGCCGGGCAGGCCCAGATTGAGAATAGCCAACACACCGCCCGCTCCCGCCGCCAGAGCCGCCTCCTGCCCCAACAACTGATAAATCTGCGTGCCGGCCAAGGCCAGAAGCGCAAACAGGGCGCCCAAGGCCAGGGCGTGCACCGCCGCGATCCGCCAGATCACGCCGCATTCGGCCAGGGCGCCGGCGCCCATCGCCTGGGCGCACAATACCGCCGTGCCGACCAGCATGCCAACGCCGATCAGCATGCAAACCATGTGCACCGCATGGCCCAGGCCGTAGAACGCCAATTCCGTACTGCTGGCATGGCCTGTCATGGCTGTATCGACCATGATCAGGACCAGCATGCCGGCCCGCGCCGCCGTTACCGGCACGGCCAGTTTCGCAATGGCGCGCACGCGGGCCCTAAATTCCGCCCCCAGGCCCCGGTTGGGCAGTATCTGTAGTCGTGTATTCATGACTCGGTTCGGTTCTGGTGGACGCGCCATCACGGGCGCCATCGGAAAGTCCTCGCCACGGCGCTATACTTGGCTTTTGTTGCAATAGCCATGGGACAACGACATGACCAAACCAAACTCGCCGGCGGGCGCCCTGGGTCGAAATCTGATGCGGGTCCATGATTGGGCAGCGCTGGCCACCACCATGCCCACCGACGGCCACCCATACGCCTCGCTGGTTTTGGTGGCGGCGGACCACGACGCTTCACCCATCTTGCTACTTTCGGACCTGGCGGAACATGCCCGTAATATCGCCGCCGATAATCGGGTCTCCCTGCTGTTCGATGGCACAAGGGGCCTCTCCTCGCCCTTGACGGGGGGGCGGGTCAGCGTCCAGGCCCGGGCCATGCGGAGCGACGAAGACCGCCTGAGGCAACGATTTTTAGCCCGGCATGGGGATGCCGCCGGTTACGCGGATTTCGCCGATTTTGCCGTCTATCACCTCGCCGTGGAACGCGGCCATATGGTGGCCGGGTTCGGCAAGATCGAATGGATCGACCAGGCTGAATTGCTCTATCTGGCACCCGGTGTCCGGGAAATGGGCGCCTGGGAGGCCGGCGCCGTCAGTCATATGAATGAGGATCATGGTGACGCCATCCAACTTTATGCGCGAAATCTGTTGGGGGCCCAGGGCAACGGCTGGGTCATGACCGGCTGTGATCCGGAAGGTTGCGATCTGCGCCGCGGGGGCGATGTATTGCGTCTGAATTTTGCGACCCCGGCGCATGACGCCGATTCGCTGCGGCGGCAACTTGTCGCCCTGGCCCAGGCGGCCCGCACCTGAGCGCCATCCCGGCAGATAGGCCGGCGGCCACGGCGCAAGCCTCAATCTGGGCCAAAATGCCGGGGCGGGTCGCAATCAGCGTCGTTTTGGGTATTCTCATTATTGCCTCGTCAACAATTGACGCTTATTCTTGTGAGGATCGGCATTGATAAAGGCTGGCGCATTAGCGCCATCATCGCAATTGGTTCAACAATAGGGTCTGTCGTTTTCACATCGGTGGACTGTTCGTCGTCTCCTAGGAGAATGCAGTGACGCAATTTGGAGCTAACGTCAGCCGCCACGGGCTTGACACGCAAGGCATCGCCAATTCCGGCAAGCAATATTGGAATTTGGAGACGCCGGCGCTTTACCAGATGGCGCTGGCCAATCACGAGGCGGAGTTGAGCCAGGGCGGCGCTTTAGTCTGCCTTACGGGTATCCATACGGGCCGTTCCGCCGATGATAAGTTCATCGTGCGCGAAGCGGCTAACGAGGGCGAAATCAACTGGGGTGCGGTCAACAAACCGATCGAGCCGGGTCAATTCGACGCCATCCTGAAAACGCAATTGGCCTATTACGAAGGCCGGGATCTGCATGTCCAGGACGTCTGGGCCGGGGCTGACAAGAAACATCGGCTGGGCGTGCGCATCGTCACGGAGCAGGCTTGGCATACCTTGTTCGCCCGCAACATGTTTATCCAGCCAACGGCGGATGAATTAGCGCATTTCCAGCCCCAGTTTAGCATTCTCCATGCCCCGGGGTTGGAGGCGCCGGCGGGCACGCCGGGCCTGCGGTCCGGGACTTATATCCTGGCCTCGTTCGAGCGGCGGATGGTGATCATCGGCGGCACCTCCTATGCCGGCGAGATCAAGAAATCGGTCTTCTCGATCTTGAATTACATGTTGCCGGCACAAAATGTCCTGCCCATGCATTGTTCCGTCAACGTGGGTAGGAATGGCGATTCGGCGATATTTTTTGGCCTGTCAGGCACCGGCAAGACCACTTTGTCGGCCGACCCCAACCGGCAACTGGTTGGCGATGATGAACATGGCTGGGACGAACACGGCCTGTTCAATTTCGAGGGTGGTTGTTACGCCAAGGTGATTAATTTGTCGGCGGAGGCGGAGCCCGAGATATTCGCCACCACCCATCGTTTCGGCACGGTCCTAGAAAATGTCGTGATGGATCCCCACACCCGCTGCCTGGACCTTAATGACGGCAAGCTTACGGAAAATACCCGGGCTTCCTATCCCCTAGACTTTATTCCCAACATCGCTGCCGATGGCACCGCTGGGCATCCGCGCAACGTGGTGATGTTGACGGCGGATGCTTTTGGCGTACTGCCGCCCCTGTCCCGTTTGACACCGGAACAGGCCATGTACCACTTCCTCTCGGGCTATACGGCAAAAGTTGCGGGGACAGAAAAAGGCCTGGGCATCGCGCCGCAGGCGACCTTCTCTACCTGCTTTGGCGCCCCCTTCATGCCCCGCCACCCGACGGTTTATGGCAACATGTTGCGCGACCGTATTGCCCAGAACGGCGTCAATTGCTGGCTGGTCAACACCGGTTGGACCGGCGGTGGCCATGGCACCGGCTACCGCATGCCGATCCAGCATACCCGGGCCCTGTTAAGCGCAGTGTTGGAGGGCAAGCTGGCCGACGTGCCGTTCCGCGAGGACGAGAATTTCGGCCTGATGGTACCTGAAATCTGCCCCGGCGTACCCAGTGAAATTCTTGACCCGCGCGGCACTTGGGCCGATGGCTCAGCCTACGACGCGCAAGCCCAGGACCTAGTTGCCCGATTCCGCGAGAATTTCGCCCAATACGTCAAGTATGTCGATGATGGCGTCAAGGCTGCCGCGCCAAAGGCCGCCTAACGACCCGGAAGCCGGGTGTGACACTCTGCCGCATTGGCGGCAACCGCGGTATCCCCTAACGTTTGTCCACAAAAGCAATTTCGGATCAGATCGCCGCATGGCGATTTGGGGGATCGATAAGGGGATGGGTGCGCGGGGGCGCAAATTCTATGTATAAGGAAACACTCAGCAAGGATCTGGCCAAGTTTGACCGGATAAGTGCCGCGACGCTGGAACAGGCCAGGCCGGTTACCAAATTGGGCTTGGCCCTCTTATTTCTGTTGATCGTCTGGGTTGGCGCGACAATCGCCAGCGCCGGCGGGGAACAGCGCATCGTAGTCATCGTCGCCGGCATCATAGGCGGCTACATGGCCTTGAACATTGGGGCCAATGACGTCGCCAATAATGTCGGCGCGGCGGTTGGTTCCCGCGCCTTGACCATGGTGGGCGCGCTGATTATCGCGTCTATCTTCGAGGCCATGGGCGCCATAATCGCCGGCGGTGACGTCGTCGGCACCATTTCCAAGGGTATTATCGCACCGTCCGACTTTCCCAATTCCGAAATGTTTATCTGGAGCATGCTGTCTGCCCTGTTAGCAGCGGCGTTGTGGGTCAATATCGCGACCATGTTGAATGCGCCGGTTTCGACTACCCATGCCATCGTCGGCGGCGTCGTCGGGGCGGGTATCGTCGCGGTCGGCTTCGGCGTCGTCAACTGGCCGAAGATGGCTCTGATCGCCGCCTCGTGGGTTATTTCGCCCCTCATGGGCGGGGCCATCGCGGCTATTTTCCTGGCCTTTATCAAGGCCAATATTATCTATCGCGACGACAAAATTGCCGGCGCCAAACGCTGGGTGCCGGTCCTCGTCGCCCTGATGGCCGGGGTATTTTCTGCCTACCTCGTGATGAAGGGTTTTAAGCGGGTCTGGCAGCCAGATGGCTGGGTAATTGCCGCGATCGGCACCGCGATTTTTGCGATAGCCTATATGATCGTCAATCCGCTGATCCGCAGGCAGGCGGAAGGCATGGAAAACAGGAACAAATCCGTGCGTTCCCTGTTCACCATTCCGCTGATCTGTTCCGCCGCCCTGTTGTCCTTCGCCCACGGGTCCAACGACGTGGCGAACGCGGTCGGTCCGTTGGCAGCCATTGTCAGTGCGGCCGAATCGGGCCAGGTAGCGGCCAAGGTCGAAATTCCGGCCTGGGTGATGTTTATCGGCGCGGCTGGTATATCGGCGGGCCTGTTGCTGTTCGGACCCAAGTTGATCCGCACCGTGGGCGAGCAGATCACCAGGATGAACCCCATGCGGGCCTATTGCGTGGCCCTGTCGGCGGCCATCACCGTCATCATCGCATCGGCGCTGGGGTTACCCGTCAGCTCTACCCATATTGCCATCGGCGCGGTATTCGGCGTGGGTTTTTTCCGGGAATGGCATACCGCCCGGCGCACCCACATAAATCATGGTCGCTATGACGGAAAGGGCAACCCGCGCGGTGCAGACGACC
>CAUZBE010000124.1:0-8025 GCA_963577885.1 Alphaproteobacteria bacterium | reverse complement strand
TTCGTCCCAAAACGTAGAGTACGAATCGATAAATATCGTGGGCAATTCGGAAGGTTTAGCGCTTCTTCAGAGCCTCGGAGCCAGGTCAATTCCAGTCGTCTCGAAGGGCGATAAGTTCGTCTTTGCCCAATCCGTCAGCGATGTCGTCAAATTCCTTGGGCTGGATGTCGACACACGTCCGCAACTTTCGCCAGCGGAACTGGTGGCAAAATATGACATGATCCTGGAAGCTGCGGCACGTTATACCCGGCAAATTCCTGATGATAAGCTCGGCGGCAATATTTTTGATCGCGATCGCACCTATCACGAGCTGACCTACCATATCTTCCGGATAGCCGAGGCACTACTGGATACGGCGAATGGCGCTGAATTGACCGTCAGCTATTATTCGGACAAGCCCCCGGCGGAGATGCAGACGGTCGAGCAAATCGCCAATTTTGGCGATGAGGTGCGCGAACGTCTCGTAACGTGGTGGGCTGGGTATCCCCACAAGTCAGGCGATGCCATCGTCAATACCTATTTCGGCCAGAAGCCGCTCCATGAGATACTGGAACGCTCGACCTGGCATTCGGGCCAGCACGTACGTCAAATCGTAATGGCAATGGAAAAATTAATGGGCGTGAAGCCGGAGAACCCACTTACGTCCTCTGACTTTGCCGGCCTACCGATGCCGGAGAAGATTTGGGACTAGGCTCCGGGCCGGGGTACTGTCATGTTATTTGCTAGACTGAATACGTATGCATGGCGGCAAATCAACCGGGCGCGGCCACCAATGCCTGAGCAAAATTCTCCCTGCTTTTGGATGAATTACAGCTGAGTTTGTCCGGCTCAGGATTCCACAAGGCAACCCTCTTGTCGTCGTTAAACCTAGCCTCATGCAGACCGCGCCAAGTCAAAATACCTTGTGAATTTGGAAGAGGGCACGTGAAGGCAAAGATATTCTATAATTTTGCTACCGTTCCGCCTACGCGAATCATGCATTGACGGTCCATGATAAATATTCCAGCCTTTGGAATCGCGGACTACCGCAACCTATCGGCGGGTACTGTGTTCAATCAACAGGGCATGAGCGGCGAACAGGTGGCGTTAGGGCTGCGGGTCTTCCACTTCACCCACTCATCCGCCTGGGTTGGGGTGATGTTGGCCGTCTATTTTCTGCCATTCTTCGTATTTGGCATTGTGTCCGGCGTGGGCGCAGGCGCAGCGGCGGCGTCCGATATTCTAACGCAAAGCATGATGCAATTGGCGGTGCCTAACGCTCTGCGCTGTCGCGCCCCGGGGGTGTGGGTGTTGGCGATCGGCTTCGGACCATTAGGCCACCTTGAAATGGGGGATTTAGCCAAAACGCTCGGCCTTGGCCCTGCATTGTTCACAAACAGCGCGGCGCTGGTCGTCGTAAGCGTCATCGTCGCCAACCCCCGGTGGCACCAATTGTAACAGCACAAGCACCGTCTAATTCGCCTCGTATTAGTTCTATATGGTACCCCAATCGGGGATGAATGGGCCGAGAGAACTAATGCACGGGTCAGGCTATTTTTAGCGTAGCTGGGGTCCAAACATCTTTCCGGCGGGCGGAGCGTTCTTCACCCGTTTCTTTCTCATAGAAGGCATGGTTGGCTTCGCCAAACTGGGTGCCCCTGTTCTCTGTCAAATTGGCATTCATGATGCCGAAGAGTTGACCACCCACCTGTTGCACCGCACCAATATAGTTGCCGCAGTTTTTACAGATTAAAAAATCCACCATGTTCAGCCCAAAATGATAACGGTTTAACTGGGTTTCGTCCTGCACACGCATCTCTATGCGCCCTTCTGAATCACTTAGAGAGCGCATGTTGTGTGAACGGCAGAAATCACATTGGCAAGCCCGCAACCACATATCCTGAGGTTTTTTACTAGTAGTTAACGTGGCCTTTAGATTGCCGCAATGGCAAGAGCCTTTGATGGTATTCGCCATGAGAAGTTCATCCTTCGTCGTTACCGTCCGGCTAACCCGCCCTAACGGGCGAGGAAAGCGCCTGTTACCCTGAGGCTTTAGCATAACGCCAGGCACTGTAAAAGAAAATTGGCTTGAGCTACGCACGGCCATTCCTTAGCGTCGGTGGATGCAAAATCTCTTCGGCTATTTTAACAGTTTGCCCGAGGCAATTCGCCTGACGGCATAGTCACGTTGACGGAAGGTGGACGCAATGGGCTACACCAATACCTTTTCAGGTGGCCGCCGTCGACCTAATCCAGACGTTGAAGCCGGCGCCCCCCCTAGGCCGTGGTGCGAGGTTAGCGATGAACTACCCCAGCCGCTGTATGCGCGAAAAATTGGCTCCGCCAACCTCTGTCGATGACGTGGGCCCAAAGCGTATTTCCCGATTATTAGAGTAACTTGTAACGATTGGGGACTGGGCAAAAGGGACCCGACCTAGAAGCTTGGCTATGAAAGGTGTTCAGCCGCCTGGTTGTGGCTTTTTAGAAATCCCTCCAAACGTCCGGGTTCGGCCTGGCCCCAGCCGCATTCACTGGCCACACCGAAATTCTTGCACACCTTGGCGGCCGCAGCCATGCGGGCGCGGTCACTCGCCATATCATCGTAATGAATGAGGCCAAGATAAAGCTTTGTTTCGGCGCCAATTTCAGGTCTGCGAGGGGTGCTAAATAGCCAGTTTCACGGTGGTCTTGAGGTACGGGGAGGTGAAAAAAATGATCTCCCGGCTGACCTGATCAATGATGGCTTTGCCAAGTTCCGTCAGGGTAGCGCAATCCTTAGGCATTACCAGAAGCTTAACCCGGGGGGCTGTAGCAGAGGTGATGGCCAAGCACGACTGACTCCGGCACCGCATTGCCCAAGCACCCCATGAGGGCAAAATTTTGCGCCTTATAATTTGCAGGGCGGGTGGGAAAGTAATCCTCGAATACCAATGCCTCCTGGCAGATATCCCATTGAAGACTCTTTTATTTTATCCGGCACGACCTCCAGGATGTTTGCCATGGTAGCCAGCAGGGATGCTTCGTGAGGGGCAAAATTGTCCTCTTAAGCCGCCGGGTTGACATACATGAAGGCGGCGGACAGCAGTGTCGGCAGGGCTACCTAATAGCGCAGATGGGATAGAATTTTACCGCTTTTCTGTAGTATAGAAAATGTCAACCAGGAGGCGATGTTGGCTTTGTCATAACCCGTGTCAAAGCGTGCCTTGGCCGGGTCCACGCCGGGTTTGAAGCGAAGATAAGTTGGTTTCCCGCAGCAGGCTGCCATCGTATTCCTGAAGTTTCATGGTGCCCGCGTCCGGGTCCGCTTCCATGTAGGGATAATTTTCCAGCATGGTGCGCTACCAATAGATCCAGCGCGACCACTCGCCAGTTTCGCCATTGGGCAGGCGGCATTGATATGGGCCCAGGGTATCGCTTAGCTGGATGAAGACCTCTTCGGCATTGGCCAAGGGGATGCTGCCCACCCACCTCAAGCCGAATTAGTCTGACAATGCCTGAATTTTACATCCGCCAACGTTACGGAATAGCCGTTCGTGGCTCAAGCCATTTTGCTCTGACAGTACTCCTGAGCGTATCCCACGGCGGAGCCAAGCAAAAACCTAACTCTATAACGTTGCACTTTTTCGGGATTGATGGTTGGATTGTTGTCGCGTTGAATGCCAAGAACCAGGGGGTAGGCAATGCCGGGCCGCAATAAGAATCTACAATGTTTTATCGATGCCGCGGAGGCGGGAATCCAAGCCAGGACGACGGATTTTCCCGCTGCGATGGTGTTGTCGGCACGCGTTTTTTCAGCCCTAAAAGCGCCGGGGGGCACCAAAGCCGGGCGTCTGCCGGCCCGACTGCCGGCATGCGGTCATCTGGAAACCGCGTTCAGCCAGGCCCGCAATGGGCCCGATCCCATACCCGCGCTGACAGACGCCTTCGCGGCCCTGGAGCCGGAACTAGCCTGGGACCGCCGACCTGAGACAAATCAGAATGGCGGCAATTTTTACGACAATCATGCCAACGCGGTCATCGTGGGCGCGGGCGGCTTGGAGGTGCGGAATGATGTGCGGATCGGTGTCAGCCTGACGGCACCCGGTATTGACTATCCCAGACACCGTCATCCACCCGAGGAGCTTTACGTGGTTCTATCGCGGGGCAAATGGATGCAAAACGATAATCCATTGGCGCTAAAACAATCCGGCGACCTGGTCCACAATCCGCCCAACGTCTGGCATGCCATGCAGGCGGCGGACGCGCCGCTGCTGGCCATCTGGTGCCTGTGGGTTGGCGATTGAGGTGGCATTCCAGCGGCGTTCAATATTTTACCGATTAGCGGGCGGACACCCCTCCCCGACCGTGGCCCTACCCTAGGGATAATGGCCTCCAGAGCCGGCGGGGGTATTAATCCATTCTTTGGCAGTGTGGTCTGGTCACGCAAAATTTCCGGTCCCTTGATATCAATATTGGCGATCAAGGGGACAGAATATGTCGCGAAGACACGGAGCAGAATTTTGCCGGGAGGCCGGTCGCCTGGCATTAACAAGTGGACTTTCGCGAAAGCAGATCGCTGCTGATTTGGGTATTATGGGTAAAGCTCTCTGACAATTTCCCAATAAATGAAAAGTTTTAAACTACTGGTTGGGTTATGTTCGATGGTTCCCGATTCGGTCGTGAATTCTTTAACCCCCGGCCCACTGCTCGAGGGCCGCCAGGCACGCTTCGCCGACCGCTTTCCGGTCAACTATTTGGCGCTGTTTCAGTAACCCGTTGTCGACCAGTAACACGATACCGCCTTCGACCACTTCGACGGGTGCGACCATGACGATGCCCTTGGAGCGACGCTCGCGGAGGCGCCGGCTACGGGAAGTCGATGTCGGTTTTATATTCATATAAGTGATTGTAATTATATGAAATTTATCTGGCTGTTTTGCCAGCTCTGTACACGTCTGGGAGTGCGCCAGAGGCCATCAGGGCCACTGACCGTTGTCACGCCATTGACGACGAGTTTATTTAGAGCTTCGATGTTCGAGCCAAAAACCGCAACATCATGACCACACGCCAGATTTAACGCCATCGGTCCACCCATTTAACCCAGCCTCAGAAATCCGAATGTCATTGGCCGTGCCCAGCGAATTATCGAAACTGGTTTCCAAGGCGACCCACGCCCAATTACAGAATATCGTTAAATATATTCGCGCATTGCAACAGGCGAAAGGGTTATTCTAGCATTTCGCTACAGTTTAAAAATTATACGACCTTATTGTCTTCAATAATCATCGCCGCGCCCTTTTCCGCGATCATAATGGTGGGTGCATTGGTGTTGCCCGTGGTCACCGTCGGCATGATCGACGCATCGATCACCCGCAATCCCGACAATCCATGTACGCGCAACCTTGAATCGACCACGGCCATTGGGTCTTCGCCCATTTTGCAGGTACCGACCGGGTGATAAATTGTATTGCCGAAATCACGGCCATATTGCCGCGCCGTCTCCACTGAATTCACACTGGGGCCGGGCGCTATCTCCCCGAGGCTGTGTTCCGCCAGCGCCGGGGCTTCCAGGATAGCGCGGGTCTTTTGAACGCCGGACCACAACACATGCGCGTCGCCTTCCGCCGTCAGGTAATTCGGACGGATAGCGGGTCGGTCGAGGGGATCGGCGCTGGTCGCCATGATCGTCCCCCGGCTTTCCGGTCGCACGGGGCACACCGCAATCGTGACGCCAGGTTTCCTGTCGAATTCCTTGATATCGACCGCGCTGTAACTTGCGGGCGTAAACAGGAGTTGTAAATTGGGACTAGCGATACCTTCGCGGCTGCGGCAGAACACCATTGCGCTGGTCACGCCAAAAGTCAGCGCGCCATTTGCGAAAAAGGCGTAACGCATGGCTTCGCGCACCACCCGCAGACCACGCGACAATTGGTTGATGGACATCATGTTGTCCGCCATGCGGTGGGAAATGCGGGTGACGAAATGATCCGACATATTGTCGCCTACACCGGGAAGGTCATGGCGGACCGCAATGCCAATTGATTGCAAATGCGCGCCCGGCCCCACGCCAGATATCTGCAATAAATGCGGCGAATTAATCGACCCGCCGGAGACAATGACCTCCCGGTCGGCGCGAATTTCCTTATCCTGGCTGCCTTGTTTATAGGAAACGCCCACGCATTTCTTGCCCTCGAACAGCAGACCGGTGGCCACTGCTTCGGTGACGACGTCTAAATTGGAACGGTTCTTGGCTTCCGCCAGAAAGCTGCGCGCGGTCGAGGCGCGAAAGCGGTTGTTGCGCGTCATCTGGGAATACGCGGCGCCTTCCTGTTTCGGCCCGTTATAATCCGGATTGTGCGGAAAGCCTGCCTGGCCCGCGGCTTCGATGAATTTATGGGTGAGCGGCAGGATCGTACGATATTCCTCCACTGCCAACACGCCGCCGCGCGCCCGATGCCCGTCGGGATTAGAGCCATCGCCGCCGCTACGAAAATCCTCCGAAAGCTTGAAATACGGCAGCACCGCGTCATGCGACCAGCCCCGGCAGCCGCGCTGCGCCCAGCCGTCATAATCTGACGGATTGCCACGCACGTATAACATGCCGTTAATCGAACTCGACCCGCCCAAGGTTTTGCCGCGTGGCCAATGAATGTTACGCCCCCCTGTCGACTCATCAGCTTCGGTGAAATAGTTCCAGTTCAAGACGGGGTGTTGCAACAAGGTGCGGATGCCGGCAGGGATATGGATCATCGGGTGGCGGTCCGGCGGCCCAGCTTCCAACAACACGACCCGCGCGCCGTCCGCGCTCAACCGGTTCGCCAGAACACACCCCGCCGACCCGGCGCCCACCACCACATAATCCGCCTGCATCACCATCTCCTTTTGCCCTAATCTGCCCCTAATTTAGCGGGAAGCTTAGCGCTACGCAGGCCCCTCCCTCAAGGTGGCGGGGCGCTCGGCGAGCGCATGCCCTGAAAGAGCTAACCACTCCATTGAGCGCACACCGACATTTCTTCTAAATCAATACACGCTTATGGCACACTGCGCTGATAAGGCGCAGGACTGTGTGGCCGCCGGCATCAGCATAGGGGCGATCATGCGAGATGGGGCTGGAAAGAGCAAAGCCATGGTAGCTCGCTATATAGAGCATCTGCAGGTGAAACAGGGTGCGTCAGCTATTCTGGCGGCTCGGCAGGCACGATTGTAGTTGGTCCCTACCCCATTAGCGATGACGACGGCGGAGCCCTAGTCAATATGGGCAAGGCGCAGCCGAAGGATAAATCTAAGTCTGGCAAGGACCGCAGCGTTGGTCTCACCACCAGTGATGCGCCAGCCTTAGTGAAACGCTGTCGCAGCAAGAAATAGATGGCTATAGAAGGCGCTATCGAACGGGCGGTATTTTTTGACACTGACGACTTTGCCACAGCATCGAGCTACACGCCATCTGGCGGTTGGGCCAGTACAGTGAACGGAATCTTGGACAATGGTTTTTTTCAAGGCCGATCTGTTATTAGGCGTTGGCGTGGTCAGTGCCCAGCCCCGGTTTATTTGCACTACGGCAGATTTTCCTGGCGGTGGAGCGGCAGGCGATGCCAACACGGTTGACGGCACCGCCTATACCGTTCGCGTTATTCAGCCCGAAGGAATGGGCGCGGCAACAGTTAGGTGCAGCCCATGTCGGAGCCGGATAGTGGTGCCGGCGATCACCTAAAATACGGCCGTGTTATCAAGTTGCTCAAATAATCCAAGGACGAGGCATAGGAGGGGTCGGCCCGCAATGGAATTGGGACCTTGCGATTGGCTAGAACTATCAAAGGAGATAAGAGAGGACGGAGTAACAAAAGTAAAGACGTTAGACTGTTCTTTAATCGCTATATTTTATTCAATTATGTTAGATAAAGACCTTAAAATGTATATCAGAGTTTTACAAATTTTTGATGGTTTCAAGATAAAAAAATATATTTTCCTCGGAAATTAATGATGGAATTTTGTGTGTTTCAACACCATGATAAGTTTTCTAAAAAATTCTTTATCCAGATAATATTGAAATTCTATTAGGTGACAAGT
>CAUZBE010000123.1:0-8043 GCA_963577885.1 Alphaproteobacteria bacterium | reverse complement strand
GCTCGCGCTCCATCATGGCGACCGGCACGGCCGTGGTTGCGGTCAGTGCCGAGGTGAAGAAAAAGGCCCGGCATCTGGCCGCCGAGAAGTTGGAAACGGCTGTAGCGGATATAGAATTCGATGCGGGCCTGTTACGTGTTGCTGGCACGGACCGCAGCATCAGCCTTTGGGATCTGGCGCAGACGCCGGAGGGCCGAGCCGGCCAGCTGAACGCCGCCCTGGCCATCGACACGCCGCCATCCACCTACCCCAATGGTGTTCATATTTGCGAGGTGGAGATCGACCCAGAGACTGGGGTTGCGCAATTGGACCGCTATGCTGCCGTGGATGATTTCGGCGTTTTGGTGAACCCGCTGATGGTCGCTGGCCAGGTTCATGGCGGCGTCGTGCAGGGTATCGGCCAGGCCTTGATGGAGCACGCGGTCTACGACGGCGGCGGACAGTTGCTGTCGGGTTCGTTCATGGATTACGCCATGCCCAGGGCGGATCAAATCCCTAACATCGTTTTCGACGATCACCCCATTCCTGCCACGACCAATCCACTTGGCGTCAAGGGCTGTGGCGAGGCCGGTTGTTCAGGCGCACTACCGGCGGTGATGAATGCCATTGTCGATGCGCTAGCGCCTCTGGGCATCCGGCATATTGATATGCCAGCGACACCGGAAAAGATCTGGCAGGCAATAAAATCGGCCGGCTGAGGCTTATTCAGCGGACATCTGGCTGGGGGGGTCTGCTTTTACGCCTGCCAGGTTGGGTAATTTAGCGATTACTACCTCGGCCTCCGGTGCTATAACACCGATCGAGATGATAAATTTGGCGGCGTCTTCCACCTGCATATCCAAAAAGATCAAATCGCGCCGGGGCACCATCAACAGGAAACCCGAGGTCGGGTTCGGCGTGGTGGGGACGTAAATGTTGACCATATCGTCGTCCAGACGCCGGGCCACTTCCCCTTCCGTATCCGAAGTGACGAAGGCCACGGTCCAAATTCCACGGCGGGGATATTCCACCAGCACGGCCTGACGAAAGGAATTCGAAGACTGGCTTAGAACCGTTTCCAGGACCTGCTTCAGGGCGGCGTATACGGTCCGCACCACGGGCATGCGGCCGACCAGGCCCTCGCCTATTTTCAACACGGCGCGGCCAAAGATATTGGCGGTGAGAAATCCGACGAAGGTCAGAACGACGAACATCATTACCAGGCCCAGGCCCGGCAAGGAAAACGGCAAATAATTTTCTGGATTATACTTGGCCGGCAACAGCGGTATGGCCTGGCTATCCACCCAGTGAATAAACTGCCAGGTCAGGTAAACAGTTAAAGCGATAGGCGCGGTGACGATGACGCCCGTCAAAAAATAGATCCGCAGCCGGCTTAGAATGCTTGGCCGTTGGCGCGGCGCGGCCAGGATGGGCGCCTCTTCCCCGGCGCCCTCGGGCGCGGCGGACTGGTCCGAATTTGGCGGCGTATCAGACATATACCTGCAGAATTCCTGGTCAATTTTGGGCGGTGTCTTCACTTAATGCCGAATGTATCCACAGTCTATCTTAATTCACCTTTTTTGGTCCACTGCTGTATATAAGCAGAGGTACTATAAAGAATAGCCTAAACGAGAATTATGCGGCGCACTGCTTTCATAACGTTGAAATTTTGCCTGAGCATCTGGCTAGTTTTACTGTGGCCCGCGCCCGGGAGGGCCGATTTTGCCAACGCCGTGGTGGATTATGGTCATGGCAGGTTCAGCCTGGCCCGCGGTGCGCTCAACGGTTTGGCGCTGCAGGGCCATGCAGGCGCTGAGTTCATGCTGGGAGTGATATATTTTTATGGCAAGGGCGTAAAACCGGATGATGCCATTGCCGCTATCTGGTTTCACAAATCAGCGATCAAGGACAATGCCTCCGGGCAATTGGCCTTTGGCTCGTTACATATTCGGGGACTGGGCGTACGCCAGGATCTGGTCAAGGCCTATGGCTGGTTGACTGTAGCTGCCAATCACGCCATTCCGGGCCTGCAACAACAGGCAATCACGCTCAGAGACGAAGCCGCACGCCTGATGCGGCCGGACGAAATCGCGGATGCGCTGCGTTGGGCCAGCGGCTTCAAGGCCACGGTGGCCGGCCTTACATCGGACTAGCAGTCTGTCGGATCTGCCCTACAACCCCAACCGAGCCAGCACCACCCCGGCTTCATCGATAATGTCGTTGACCACCTCTTCGGCGGTTTTCACGCCATTGATCAGACCCGCGCTTTGCCCCGCCGGAAGTACGCCGTTGGCCACGTCACCCTGATGCCGACCCAGAACGGAGGCGGGGTTGCCTACCTGCAGTACCTGTAAGGGAAAGGGCTGAATTTCACCCTCACGGGCGGCCCAATGATCAGTGAAATCGTTTCGGATCAGGCGGCAGGGTTTACCACTATGGGCCCGGGTGACGACGGTGCCCGCCGTATCCGTCTCCACAATCGATTGTTTGTAATTGTCATGGGCCGTGGCCTCGGCTGTGGCAATAAAGCGCGTGCCCATCCAGACCCCCTCGGCGCCAAGCACAAGCGCTGCCATTAATCCCCGGCCATCGGCCAGGCCGCCGCCGGCCAGCAGGGGTGCATCGACGGCATCGCGGACCACGGGAATAAGGGCGGCGGTGCCTATCTGTCCCACGTGCCCGCCACCATCGCTGCCCGTGGCGATGACCGCATCCACACCATCTGCCACCGCGCGCTTGGCGTGACGCACCGCGCCAACCACGGACATGACAAAAATGCCCTGGGCATGGGCGTCCTTGATCACGGCACCGGGACTACCCAAGCCGGAAATCAGAACCGGGACCTTTTCTTCCAGCACCACGGCAATCATCTCCTGCACCGCATCGGTGTATTGCACCGCCTGATCCCCCGACGCGGCCATGGTGGCAAACAGAATATCGACGCCAAAAGGCCGGTCCGTGACCGACCGCACCGCGTGGATATCCTCTCGCAGCTCGGCCCCCGACAAGGTAGAGCCGGCGCCGATAACCCCCAATCCGCCCGCCGCGGATACCGCCGCGGCCAGCGGCGCGCGGGCGACAAAGCCCATGCCGGCCTGAAATACGGGCACTTCAATGCCAAGCCGTTGGCAGAGCGGTCCGCGCAGCCAGGCTTTCAATGTCACGCGATCATTCACGCCATTATTCCTAACTCACGTTGCCAAACCCGGCGCTATACTGCCAAAGCCGGGCAACTAGGGCAAACTATCCCGGATCCACGAAATGGCCACGCCCCCGACGCTCCATTTACCCGTAGAATACGGCGAACTTGCAGGAAAGGGGAACAGAGATGCGGTTACAGGACGAAGTTGCCATCGTCATGGCGCGGTAGATAATATCACCAAGGGCATGGCGATCGAATTGGCGGCCGACCAGATTCGCGTCAATGCGGTCTGTCCGTTGGCTGGCGGGACCCAGATGGTGGCAGAATTCTCCGGCGGCAAGGTCACGCCGGAGAAACGCGAAATGTTCCTTAAATCCAATCCCCTCTGCCGCTTCAGCCAACCCCTGGACACCTCCAACGCCGCGCTTTTTCTGGCCTCGGACGAGGCATCTATGTTCACCGGCACCTGCATGGAAGTGGACGGCGGACGCTGAATTTAATGTTTTGTCCCGGGCCGGAAAAACTTGTGCCCAAAAATCGGTAAATCTCGTAGTCGCATGGGGGACGAAGGGCTATATTGCGCCCGCTTGGCGGGGCGGCGGCGTGGGATCGCCTCTAAGGGTCGCCAGCCCGCACATTGAGCAAACAGGTCCCTATTCAGACCCGTCGCGTGATGGGGCAGGTAAGGGCGGAGGCATGTCATGAGGAAGCCACTAGGTGCCTAAACGCACAGACATTAAGAGTATTATGATTATCGGCGCCGGGCCCATTGTTATTGGCCAGGCGTGCGAGTTCGACTATTCCGGCACCCAAGCCTGCAAAGCCCTGCGCGATGAAGGCTATCGGGTCATCCTGGTCAATTCCAATCCGGCCACCATTATGACCGATCCGGAATTTGCCGATGCCACCTATATCGAACCGATTACGCCGGATATCGTCCGCAAAATCATCGCCAAGGAGCGGCCCGACGCCATCCTACCAACCATGGGCGGACAGACGGCGTTGAACACCGCTATGGCCCTGCATGAAAACGGCACGCTGGACGAATTTGGCGTTGAGTTGATCGGGGCCAAGCCCGAGGCCATCAACATGGCGGAAGACCGCAGCCTTTTTCGCGAGGCCATGGCGCGTATTGGCCTGGCCACGCCGAAAGCCGGCATCGCGCATAATATTGCCGAAGCCTGGGAAGCGCTGGAACAGGTCAGCCTGCCCGCGATCATCCGGCCATCTTTTACCATGGGCGGCACCGGTGGCGGCATCGCCTATAACCGGGACGAATTTCAGGCCATCATCAGCACCGGCCTGGACGCCTCGCCCACCAATGAAGTGTTGATCGAAGAATCTGTTTTGGGTTGGAAAGAGTACGAGATGGAGGTGGTGCGCGATCACGCCGACAACTGCATCATCGTCTGTTCCATCGAAAACGTGGATCCTATGGGCATTCATACCGGCGACAGCGTCACCGTGGCCCCGGCCTTGACCCTGACCGACAAGGAATACCAGATCCTGCGAAACGCCTCGATCGCCTGCCTGCGCGAGATCGGCGTGGATACGGGGGGCTCCAACGTGCAATTCGCCCTTAACCCAGAAAACGGCCACCTAGTGGTGATCGAGATGAACCCACGGGTCTCCCGCTCATCGGCCCTGGCCTCGAAAGCGACGGGATTTCCCATCGCCAAGATCGCCGCCCGTCTGGCCGTCGGCTATACCCTGGACGAGTTGGACAATGACATCACGGGCGGCGTCATCCCGGCCTCTTTCGAGCCGACCATTGACTACGTGGTGACCAAAATTCCGCGCTTCACGTTCGAAAAATTTCCTAGCACCGAAGCGCTTTTGAGCACCTCGATGAAATCCGTGGGCGAAGCCATGGCCGTGAGCCGGACTTTTGGTGAAAGTCTGCAAAAAGCTCTGCGTTCCATGGAAACCGGTCTATGTGGGCTGGATGAGATCCTCATCCCCGGCGTGGACGAGGACCCGGTGGATGCGGTGCGCGCAGCCCTGGCGCGGCCGGTCCCGGATCGGCTTTTAGTCATCGCCCAGGCGTTGCGACATGGCTTGGCGCGCGACGAAATCGAGCGTATTACCCGCGTCGACCCCTGGTTCGTGGCCCAGGTCGCGGACCTGGTCGCGACGGAGGCGGAGGTGCGGGCCAAAGGGTTGCCCGGCGATGCGCGGCAAATGCGGGCCCTGAAGGCACAAGGGTTTTCCGATCAAAGACTGGGGCAATTGACCAGGCAAAGCGCTGGTGCGGTCGCGGCCCAGCGCCACTCCCTGGGCGTTCGCCCAGTGTACAAGCGGATCGATACCTGTGCCGCCGAGTTCGAGAGCCATACGCCCTATATGTACTCTACCTACGAAGGGATTAACGAGCCGGTTGAATGCGAGGCACGGCCCAGCGACCGGGAAAAAATCATCATCCTGGGCGGCGGCCCAAACCGTATCGGCCAGGGCATCGAATTCGACTATTGCTGTGTCCACGCCGTCTTTGCCTTGCGCGAAGCAGGCTATGAAGCGATCATGGTGAATTGTAATCCTGAAACCGTGTCGACCGACTATGACACCTCGGACCGGCTGTACTTTGAACCTTTGACGGCCGAGGATGTACTGGAAATCGTGCGGGTGGAACAAAGCGTGGGCACCCTGAAAGGCGTGATTGTTCAATTTGGCGGACAGACACCGCTGAAGCTAGCGGCCGAGTTGGAGGCGGCGGGGGTGCCGATCCTTGGCACCAGCCCCGACGACATAGATCTGGCCGAGGATCGCCACCGCTTTCAGGAACTGCTGCAACGGTTGAACCTGAAACAACCGCCCAACGGTATCGCGACGACAACCGAAGAGGCACAGGCCGTCGCCGCACGGATCGGCTTTCCCGTGGTGGTGCGGCCATCCTATGTCCTGGGCGGCCGGGCCATGGAAATCGTTCACGATGCCGATCGCCTAGATCGTTACATGTCCGAGGCGGTCAAGGTCTCGGGCGAGGCGCCCGTGCTAGTCGATCTTTACCTACAAGATGCTATCGAGGTCGATCTGGACGCCCTGGCCGATGGCCAGGATGTGATGGTGGCCGGGATTATGGAACATATTGAGGAGGCCGGCATCCATTCTGGTGATTCGGCCTGCTCCCTCCCTCCCTACTCCCTGAGTGATGGCATCGTCAGCGAAATCGGCAGGCAGGCAGGGGCCCTGGCCCGGGGCCTGTCAGTGGTCGGCCTGATGAATGTGCAATTCGCCGTGCGCCAGGATGAAATCTTTATTCTGGAGGTCAATCCAAGAGCCTCGCGCACCGTACCCTTTGTCGCCAAGGCCATCGGCCAGCCCATCGCCAAGCTGGCGGCGCGCATCATGGCCGGAGAAAAGCTAGCTGATTTTAACCTGAAATTTGGTCTCCAAAAGCATGTGGCGGTGAAGGAAGCGGTCTTTCCCTTCGCCCGTTTTCCTGGTGTCGATGTACTTTTAGGACCGGAAATGAAGTCCACCGGCGAGGTCATGGGCCTGGATACTTCATTCGCCGCGGCCTTTGCTAAATCGCAGATTGCAGCGGGTACGGAGCTACCCAGCGAAGGCAAGGTGTTCATTTCCGTCAAGGATCAGGACAAGCCGGCGGCCGTAGAATTAGCCCGTAGCCTAGCGCAACTGGGCTTTACAATTGTTGCCACATCCGGCACCGCGGCGCACCTCAGAATGCAGGACGTCGCCGTCCTTCAAGTCAACAAGGTGTTGGAAGGCCGTCCCCATATTGTCGATGAAATCACCAATGGCGCCATTGCCTTAATCTTCAACACGACCGAAGGCACCCAGGCGATCGCCGATAGTTTCACCTTGCGGCGAACTGCCCTGACCCATCGCGTGCCTTATTATACGACAATTTCAGGCGCCCGATCGGCCATGCAGGCAATAAGACTTTTAAAGCAAAGGGGCCTTGATGTTGCCCCGTTGCAGTCTTACTTTTAATCTTCTTTACTGGATCGGCGTGGGTGGGTTGGTCATCACGATTCTAGCTATATAAGGCGGGCGGCCAGGCGATGGAAAAGGTGCCAATGACCCGGACGGGTTTTACCCGGATGGAAGAGGAATTGAAGCGTTTAAAGAGCGTGGAGCGCCCGTCGATTATACAGGCGCTGGAAGAAGCGCGCGCCCATGGGGACCTCTCCGAGAATGCGGAGTACCACGCCGCCAAGGAACGCCAGGCTTTTGTCGAAAGCCGGATCGCCGACCTGGGCAGCAAGGTCAGCCGCGCGCAAATTATCGATACGTCGACGCTGGCGGGAAGTACCGTCAAGTTCGGCGCGACGGTGACGGTCATGGACGAGGATGATGAGGCCAAGCTGTGTTTCCAAATCGTCGGCGAGGATGAGGCTAATATCAAAGAGCAACGTTTGTCCGTGCAATCCCCCTTGGCCCGGGCCCTGATCGGTAAATCCGTCGGCGATGAGGTCGAGGTCGTAACACCCTCAGGCGGCAAATTCTACGAACTGCTAGAAGTTCAGTTTATCTAAATTAATCAACGCCGTTTGCCGTCTTCACCCTGACCCGGCTAGGCCGGGTGGCGATCCAGATGGCAACGGGGGCCAGGGTTCTACCAACCAGGGCCGGCACGATCCAGTTATCGCTGTGCGTGACGGCCATATAGGCAAAAGGACCCACCATCATGACGATTGCTAGGATTTACGAGCGTACTGGGACCACCCGGTACTGGTACCAAGCCCTGATCGTCGGTCCAAAACGAGGATGCTCCAATAGCCACAGGTGCAGCCGCCCCGACGAGCGGTAAAAAGCCCAGACCGCGATCAGTAAAAATACCGTACTCTGCCATGAACAAAGGGTCCAGCATGGAAAATCCTATTTGGCGTTGCGGTCTAGAATAACTAATAATGGCGGTTGCGCCAAACGGCGGACGTCCCGTGGGAGTAATTCTCCCA
>CAUZBE010000122.1:0-8048 GCA_963577885.1 Alphaproteobacteria bacterium | reverse complement strand
TTGCACGGCCTTGCCCACGGTCAGTATGTCGGCGTCAAACAGGCCGGCCTGGGCCCGGTCCACCTGGACCTGCCATACAATGCCGGGCAAGGCGCGGCTATCCTCCACATCCAGGATGCCATCCATGGCCTCTAGCTTGCGGCGGAATGCGACCACGACCGGGGCCAGGCGTTCCGGCATGCGGGAGCGAAATTCAATCTGGATATCCTTGCCCGTGGGCGGCCCAAAGTCAGGTTTCCTGGGTTCGACCCAGACACCCGCCAAATGCGCCGTGCGCTGCCTAATTTCGCTAGTGATTTCGGCCGACGTGCGGCGTACCTCCCAATCCATGAACTCGATAAATATGGTGCCGATCACGTCCTGAGCCCTATCTTCGCCACGGGCCGCGCCACCGGTTCGGGCATAGATTGTGCGGATACCCGCGATATTCATCAACTCCGCCTCCACCTCACGGACTAGAACATCTTTTTCCCGGGTCGACATGTTTCCACGAGCATGGACATGGACCAGGGTTTGTTCCGGCTCCACATCGGGGAAAAATTCGACGCCTTTACCCGACGACCAATAGGTCGCCTGGACCGCGACCAAAATTATCGCCGCCGCCGCCACGACCATAATGGGCCGCCGGACCAAAATCGCCAGTGTGCGGGCGTACAGCCCCGTCATGCCGGGCAATTGCCGCACATCGTCGCTTTCGGATGCCGCCAGGGTTTGATGGTTGGCGGAACTCGCCTTGCCGCCCAGACCGCCCAAGGTGGGTACGAAGATCAGGGCCATCAGCAACGAGCCGGTCAAGGTCACGACAAGTGTGATGGGCAGAAATTTCATGAACTCACCCACCACCCCCGGCCAGAAAATCAACGGCATGAAGGCGGCTAGGGTGGTGGCCGTGGATGCGATAATCGGCCAGGACATACGGCGGGCGGCCAGGGCATAGGCCTCCTTTCGGGGTAGACCCTCCGCTAGTTTTCGATCGGCATATTCGGTCACCACGATGGCCCCGTCGACCAACATCCCGACAGCCAGAATAAGGGCGAACAGAACGACGACGTTGACGGTCAGTCCCATGCTATCCAGCACCAGGATGCCAAACAGGAACGAGGCCGGAATGGCCAAACCAACCAGCACGGCGGTGCGCAGACCCAAGGCCGCCACGACAACAATAAAGACCAGAAGAATGGCGCTAAGCACGTTATTTTGCAGGTCGTCCAGCATGCGGCGGATGTTTTTCGATTCATCCTGAATGAAATTCACCTGCACACCGGCCGGCCAGCTCTTGGCGCGCGCCGTCACCAGGCTACGCACCCGATCGATGGTTTCTATTACATTCTCACCCAGGCGCTTCTTGATCTCCAAGGTTACCCCGGCCTGGCCGTTGATGCGTGCGAAAGAGGTCGCATCGCGGAAGGTCCGGCGCACGATGGCGACGTCCGCCAAGCTGATGGCCCCGTTGCCGGATACCTTTATGGGTAAATCCAGCAAATCCTTGGCGGTCTCGAAAAGTCCCGGCACCTTGATGGCAAACCTGCCCTGGCCCGTATCCATGGCGCCGGCGGCAATGAGCTGATTGTTGCGAGATGCTGTTAGAACCAATTTCTCGTAGCTGATGCCATAGCTTTCCAGGCGCACGGGATCGGCCAGGACTTCCAGAATCTCTGCCCGCTCGCCCCCAATATTGGCTTCCAAAACGCCCGGCAGTGCCTCCAACTCATCCTGCAAGTTCCGTGCTAACCGCAGCAGGGTGCGCTCGGGGACATCGCCGGCCAGGGTGACGACAAGTACGGGGAAAAGCCCTACATTGACTTCATGGGCGACTGGTTCATCGGTTTCATCGGGCAGTTCGGGTTTAACCAGATCAATCGCCTTGCGCACATCAAGTAGGGCCCGATCGGCATCAAAACCCGCCTCGAATTCCAGCAGAACCGACGCATTACCCAATAACGCACGGCTACGCATTTCCTTAATCCCCTCGATGGAGCGCAACTCCTGCTCCATGGGACGGACCAGCAGGCGTTCCGCATCCTCGGGCGAAATGCCGTCATGCTTCATGGAGACATAGACGATGGGAATGTTGATATCAGGCTTGGATTCCTTGGGAATTGTAAGGTAGGAGCCCAGGCCGGCAATTAACACCAGAACTAGGATGGAGAGAACGCTGCGGGTATGTAAAATCGCAGCATTGATGATCGCGTTCATGACGCGGGCGCCCCACCCGTTTTGCCACCTTGAACGTTATTGTTGCCGCCATCACGAACGTCTTTGTCGGACACTCGGACCCGGTCACCCTGGCGCACGAATTCCTGGCCAACCACGATCAGTTCGACTTTTTCCGGCAGACCGGCAACCCACATGCCAGCGGAGGTGCTTTTAATGATGTCCACCGGGTAGAAGCGGACCTTGCCGCCCGCCTCCACACAACGCACGCCGACGGTGCCGCTGTCATTCAGGGTCAGAACAGCCGGCGTGATGAAATGAGCCTGTACCTGATCGGTGGGGAAACTCAGCGCCGCCGTCGTGCCGTGGCGCAACTGGCCATCGGGATTGGGCACCAGCAATTCGACCCGGAAAGTCCGGGTGGTCGCATCCGCCGTGGCGGCGATGTAATGGATCCGGCCCTCGACCTTCTGTCCGGTTACCAACCTGGCGCTGCCTTTATCGTTCAGGCGCAGACGGCCAACATCATTCTCGCTGACCAGGGCGACCACCAGATAGGGATCTTCATCAACTAGCAGGGCCACGGCGCTGCCGCCCTTGACGTAAGCGCCTAATTCCACCTCGCGGCTGTCGACAATGGCGTCAAAAGGTGCGCGGATTATGGTGCGGGCTAGGTCAACCGCCATCTTTTTAACCATCGCCTTGGCCGCCTCCAGACTGGCGGCGGCGGCGGACAACTGGGTTTCGGCACGATAGCCTTTTTTGCGTAGTTTTTCGGCCGCCTCGTATTCGATTTCGCGGTGGCGGACCAGGGCTTCAGCTTCTGCCATATGGGCCGAGCGGTCAGCCTGATCGATGCGCACCAGCACGTCGCCGCGGCGGACGCGACTGCCTTTTTGCACGGCAACCTCGATAATCCGGCCCTTAATTTCGGACATCATCATTACCTTGCGCTTGGTTTCCGTATGGCCCCGCGCCGTAACATCGCGCCAATGCGCCTGGGCGGTAGATGCCTTCGTACGGACCGCCGTGAGGGCGGCTTCGCCCTGTATATCGTTACGTTCGGCCACGGTCAGCGCCTGATCAGCCGCCGTTTTACCGTTCGCCGCGCCATCCCGATCGCCGAATTGACCGCTCATTACCCAGCCCACCGCGACAATGGCGATGGCAATGGCAAGTAAATAGGGTTTTCGCATTTTACGGCTTCGCTTTAATCGGCCGCGCCGGCGCGGTCGCCATCGATTTGCGCCAGCAAGGCTTCGCTTTCCACCAGATAGCGGTTGTCTTCGAGGTAGGCGGCGGCCGCGTCATAAATCGCGCGGCCATAACCGGCGACAAAGCGTTGCGCCGGCGTGCCCTGGCCTTCCCGTTCGGCAAGCTCAACCACCTGGCCGCGATGTTCGGCGATACGCCGGTCAATCAAATTCGCAACCTGGCCCGCGGGCAGTAAATCGGCGAAATACATGGCCACCAGAAATTCCGAACGGACCCTGTCGTGGCCCGGCAGTTTATTTAATTCCTGGATCAGGGTCAGACGGCCATCGACAGTCAGGCTATAGACCTTTTTATCGGGCCGTTTAGCCTGGGTTTCGATCTCGCAGCGGACTAGGCCTTCGCTTTGCAGACGGCTCAACGCTGGATAGATTGACCCGAACGAGGCATCATAAAAATGGCTGAAGGTATCTTCCAACCGCTTTTTTATTTCATAGCCTGATGCATCGCCCAGGCTCAACACGCCAAGGCACAAGGTACGTACATCCATCACACACCAATTTTCTTGCTGACCAGTATTATTTATATAACGAACTGATATATGCATGTAAAGAGTAGGCCATCAAAGTCGGCCTTCCATCACCCCGCAAGGCACGGGGCCGCATTTGATTAAACCGCGTCCTGGCTCTTTAAGACCATTTTTGATACTCATTGAATCGCCAAGCCACCTGCGCTGTTGAGCCTAGCCAGGGTTTCAGGGTCGTTCAGGGCGGTCAATTCGTGGCCCAGATAGGCCGCGACGCTGGTCAGACCCCGCCGGGCGCCAGGCGCCAGTTGCGCTTCAGCTTCGGTGTTATAGTTGGTATTGGTGTTAATATCGTAGGTCCAGGCTTGGCCCGCCCCATCCACGATGAATTCAATGCCGGCGATCTGAACGTGGTTGTCCGCCAGGAATTGTTCATAGGCCGCGATCAGGGGCGAAGAAAATCCTTCGATGATCTGGAACATCGGCCCCTTGGTGGGATCCACGGCGCAAGCTTCGGCGGGACAAAGTTGAAAACCATCGCGGGTATCCACCCGCACGGCGTAAAGAAATCCGCCGCCGACGAATTCAAGCCGCGTAATCAACGGCAACGGCGCCTGAATATATTCCTGTAGCAACAAAATGCCGTCTACGGGGGGCTCATGGTCCGGACCGTCAAGCCAGACAGTCAATGCCTTCACGTCGTCATGCAGATGCACGCCCAGGCCCTTGCCGCCCCGATTATGCTTGGAGATAAAGGGCCCGGCGAAGGTATGGGCGGCTGCAATAGCTGCCTCGCGGCCATGGGCGGGGCAGGTGCGCGGGATAGCGATGCCGGCCGTTTGCAGGGCGGCATATTGCGCTACCTTTGATAATTCCAGGCGAACGGCACGGCTGCCATTAATGACCCGCCGGCCATGGGCCTCCAACCACTGGATCACCGCATCGGCATATTCCGGGGCAAAGCGGTGACCCCGGCTATGGGCCGATGCGCTCATGCGGGAATAGTACACGCCGGGGGGGGGCGGGACGGACAGATCGAATTGACCCTGGGATATATCCCAAACCCGATGGGGCGACTGGCGGCGGTCCAACTCCGCCAGCAACGGCGCCGTCCATTCGCTGTTCTCATAAAGAATATGAATGTGGCTCATGCCCGACACCTAGCCCAAATTGACCGAGCTACCGCCATCCACGGGCAACGCGGCGCCGGTAATGAAGCCCGCTTCATCAGAGGCCAGGAAAAGCGCCGCGTTGGCGACATCCCATGCCGTTCCCATCTTGCCCCCGAGGGGCACCTGGGCATCGCGCCCGGCGACAATCTCGGCCCGGCTTTTACCCAACGCCGCGACCCGCGTGTCGACCGCCATGGGCGTATCCATGAGACCCGGCAGAATGACATTAGCGCGCACGCCATAGCGCGCGTTTAGAATAGCCAATTGCTCCGTCAGGGCAATGACGGCCGCTTTGGTGGTCTTATAGGCGACCAGGGGATAGACGGACCAGGCAGCTAACGACGAGATATTGATGATCGCGCCGCTAGCCTGGGCCCGCATGCCGGGCAGGGCATGTTTACAGGTTAGGACCATGCCGCGCAGATTAATGGCGACACAGCGGTCGAAGGCCTCGACGGTGATCTCGGTAATCTCCGCATCTCCCCCCGCGATCGAGACGCCCACGTTGTTATGCAGGATATCCAGGCGGCCATGCCGCCCCAGACATTCATCGACCGCAGCCTTTACAGCAGCTTCATCGGTCACATCGGCCTGCAGGGCAATGGCCTTGCCGCCTTCATCCGCGATTATCGCCACCGTTTCACGGGCCGAGGCAAGATCACGGTCGACCGCGACAACCTGGGCGCCGTGACGGGCAAAAACCATAGCCGTGGCCCGGCCGTTGCCCATGGTCTCGCCGGGGCTTTGTCCCGCACCGACCACCATCGCAATTCGATCCTGTAAACGCATTATCGCCTCCCCGGCTGGTTTAAATTATTATTCTGGGCAGCTATTATAGACCAGGAAAAGGATTATCCATGACCAATCAAACATCAATTCTGCTTGACGACCTGACCTTCCCCGAAGGGCCCCGGTGGCACGACGGGCGGCTTTGGTTTTCAGATTTCTATGCCCATGAGGTCGTGGCCGTGGATCTGGAGGGTAACCGGGAAACCATTGTCAAAGTGCCGGGCCAGCCTTCAGGCCTGGGCTGGACTCCGGATGGCCGGCTGCTGGTGGTTTCCATGATAGACCGCAAATTGATGCGCCTAGATCCCGGCGGCCTGGTGGAGGTTGCGGACCTGTCAGCCCTGGCCGGATACCATTGCAACGACATGGTGGTGGACGGCGAGGGCCGTGCCTATGTGGGCAATTTCGGCTACAATAGCCACGACGGCGATCCGTTCCAGACCGCCGACCTGATCCGCGTTGATCCCGACGGCAACGCATCCGTGGCCGCGACCGGGCTGGCTTTTCCCAACGGTTCCGTCATCACGCCCGATGGCGGCACCCTAATCGTTGGCGAAACCCGCGGCCATATCTTGAGCGCCTGGGACCGTCACGCCGACGGCTCGCTGCACAACCGCCGGGTCTGGGCCAATCTGGCCGGCGGCTATCCCGATGGCATCTGTCTGGATGCCCAGGGCGCCGTCTGGGTGGCCGATCCACGCGGCAAGGAAACCTACCGGGTGCTGGAGGGCGGCGAGATTACGGACCGCATCTCCACCGGCGAAATGGGCTCATTCGCCTGCATGCTGGGCGGGGCGGAGCGGCGCACGCTTTTCATCTGCACCTGCCAGCAATCGGGCCCCGGCACCGCCGAGCTACGTTCAGGCCGCATCGAAATCACCGAAGTTTTGGTTCCCGGTGCCGGTTGGCCATAGCAACGGAATAATATGGAAAACGCCTATGCCATACAGCACGTTCAATTTTACCGAACAACAGGTCCTGATGCGCAACAGCGTGTTGGGCCTGATGGAGCGCGTCCTGCCGCCGGAAACAATTGCCGAACTGGACCGGGAGAGCCAGTTCCCACGTGAAGCTTATAAAGCCCTGGCCGAAAACGGCTGGTTGACCTTACCCTATGACAAGGCCCATGGCGGTATGGACGCCAGCCACAAGGATCTAGCCGTGTTCATAGAGGCCTTGGGCTATCACCATCCGGGCATCCGCGTCTCCTTCATGTCCACCGCCGTATATGGCGGGCTGTATCTGCAAAACCTGGGTAATGCCGCGCTGCAGGCAGAAATTCTGGGCGGCATGCAGGACGGCACAATCCGTACCGCCATCGCCTTTTCGGAGCCGGACAGCGGCTCGGATGCTGCCGGCATCCACACCCGCGCGGTGCGCGACGGCAATGACTGGGTCATTTCCGGGCAGAAGGTCTATGTGACCAACGCGCATGAGGCGGACTATCTGATTGTCTCCACCAAGACCGACCCAGACGCCGGGTGCCGGGGGCTTTGCCTGTTCATGGTAGATACCGCGCAGCCGGAGTTCGAGACGCGGCCCATAGACCCTCTGGGCAGCCGCTCCACCCTGCTGAACGAAGTCTTCTTCGACGATGTACGCATTCCCGGCAACCGTTTGCTGGGCGCGCTCAATGGCGGCTGGCACGCTTTATGCGCGGGCTGAACCTGGAGCGCGGGCTGATCGCGGCGGCCGCGGCGGGCGGATGCATCAAGATCATCGAGGTGGCGAAGAAATTCGTGCAGGACCGCCAGGCATTTGGCAAGAAACTGGGCGAATTTCAGGCGGTCTCACACAAATTCGCGGATATGCGCATGGCGATGGAGACGGCGCGGCTGGTCACCTACCCCACGGTGGAGATTCTGGATGCGGGCGAGGACGCGGTAACCGAAACCGCCATCGCCAAGGTCGTCGCCACCGAAAACAACTTCAAGGTGGCGGATTTGGGCATGCAGGTTATGGGTGCGGCGGGCTATGTGCAGGGCGACATGCAGCGCCTGTTCCGCGAGGCCCGGATGGGCATGATCGACGGCGGCACCAGTGAAATCCTGCGTAACGTCTTCGCCGGCCGCATGGGGATTTGAGCCGACGACGTCAAGGGCGCTTGACGCCGCTACCCTCGCCACCACTTTCATCCACGGGGTTTTCCTTATCCGGGCTATCATCGGCGCCATGTTGAGGCGCCGGACCGGCCT
>CAUZBE010000121.1:0-8105 GCA_963577885.1 Alphaproteobacteria bacterium | reverse complement strand
CTGGAAGGTACTTTTCAGGATGATGACGGCGTTGCCATGGCGGGCGATTTCATCTCGCGGCCGGCGGGCAACCGGCACACCGCCCATTCGCCCGACGGCTGCATCGTCCTAGGCATGTTCTTGAAGCCGAACAAGTTCCTATGAGCTAACCGTCGGCCGGCTATTCCGGAATGAAATCGTGCTCGCCGATGCCCTGGACCAGCAGAAACTGGCACGGGCCGCCGTTCTGGCCGGTGACCCGATGAGGCCGGCCCACGGACACTTTCAGTGTTTCGCCGGGATTGAGCACGTTGGCCGCCTCAGGGTGGCGGGTTTCCACCACCATGGGGCCTTGCATGCAGAAGAAGTCATCGTCGATGATGGAATGGCTGTGCCAGGGCACCTCTTCCCCCGCCGTTAGGGTTAGGATGGTCACCTTCAGGCCCTCCGTCCGCGCCACCGACATGCGGCGCTTGATGGTATAGGGCAAATCTTGCGGTTCCGTCATGGCGTCCATTGTCCTCAATTCGCACCGTTAGCGCAATCTCCTGCTACATTCGGGCCATGAACTGGTCGGACGAAGGATATGTACTGTCGGTGCGGCGCCATGGCGAGGCCGCCGCCATTGTAAACTTGTTGACCCCTAGCCATGGCCGCCACGCCGGCCTGGTGCGGGGCGGCATGGGCAGGCGCCTGCGCGGGGTGCTGCAGCCAGGCAATCAGGTATCGGCCAACTGGCAGGGCAGGCTGGCCGAGCATCTGGGCAACTATACGGTGGAAGCCTTGCGCGATCATGCCGCCGGGTTGCTGCCGGATGGCGACCGCCTGGCCGGCCTGACCGCCGCCGTGGCGATAACGGAGGCCGCCCTGCCGGAGCGGGAGGCGCATCTGGCGGTTCACAATGGTTTCGCCGCGCTACTGGCGGCCCTGGGCGGGGCGCCGGGCGGGGAGCCGACTTGGGCCGCCGTCTATGTGCGATTCGAACTGGGATTGCTAGCCGAGCTTGGTTTTGGCCTGGACTTGAGCCAGTGCGCGGTGACGGGCAGCGCGGAGGATCTAGCCTATGTCTCGCCACGCTCCGCCCGCGCCGTCAGCCATGGCGCCGCCGGGCCCTACAGAGAGAGATTGTTGCCATTGCCGGCCTTTTTGCTGCCCGGCGCAGGGAAAATGCCGGCCGCAGCGGATATTCTCGATGGCCTAAAGTTGACCGGCTATTTTCTCGCATCCCAGGTCTTCGCCGCCCATAACAGACCCTTGCCTGCAGCGAGAGATCGCCTTATCGAACGCATTTCGCGCACGAACAAATGACCAATGGTACATTGCGGCCATGACAGAGATTATCGATGGCGGTGAAGTCCGCGACACACCCCTTGGCGATGCCCTTGGCGAACGCTACCTCTCCTATGCCCTCTCTACCATCATGTCGCGGTCATTGCCGGATGTGCGCGATGGCCTGAAGCCGGTGCATCGGCGCATCCTATTCGCCATGCGGCAATTGAAGCTGAACCCCGAAACCGGCTTCAAGAAATGCGCCCGCATCGTCGGCGATGTCATGGGCAAGTTTCATCCCCACGGCGATCAGGCGATCTATGACGCCCTAGTCCGTCTGGCCCAAGAATTCGCCCAGCGCTATCCCCTGGTCGATGGGCAAGGCAATTTCGGCAACGTGGACGGCGATAACGCCGCCGCCATGCGCTATACGGAAGCCCGCATGACCGCCGTGGCCCAGGCCCTGCTGCATGGTATCGACTTGGATACCGTGGATTTTCGCGGTACCTATGACGGCGAGGACGAGGAGCCCCTAGTCCTGCCCTCGGCTTTCCCGAATCTGCTGGCCAACGGCGCCACGGGCATCGCCGTAGGCATGGCGACTTCAATTCCACCGCACAATATTGGTGAATTATGCGCCGCCCTGTTGCATCTGATCAAATTTCCCAACGCCGGCATGGATAAGCTGGTGCAACTGATCCCGGGCCCCGATTTTCCCACGGGCGGTGTTATCGTCGAGGACCCTGCCGCAATTTTGGCGGCCTATAAATCCGGGCGCGGCGGCTTTCGTCTGCGGGCCAGGTGGGCGGTGGAGCCGGGCCCGCGGGGCACCTACAACATCGTGGTAACGGAAATTCCCTACCAGGTGCCCAAGGGCCGGGTGATTGAAAAAATCGCCGAATTGATGCACCTGCGCAAACTACCCTTGTTGGCCGATATCCGAGATGAATCGGCCGAGGATATCCGTCTGGTGCTGGAGCCGAAGTCAGGCCGGGTCGAGGCCGATATGCTGATGGAACATCTGTTCCGTCTTTCCGATCTAGAAACGCGCTTTGGTTTGAACCTGAACGTTCTAGACGCGGACCAGACCCCAAAAGTGATGAACCTACGCGAGGCCTTGCAGGCCTTTCTAGATCATCGCCACGTCGTCCTGGTGCGCCGCTCGGAGCATCGGCTGCGGCAGATTGAACACCGCCTGGAAGTCCTAGGCGCCTATTTGATTTGTTATCTGAACCTGGACGAGGTGATCCGGATTATCCGGGAGGAGGACGAGGCAAAGCCGGCCCTAATAGCCGCCTTCGGCCTCAATGACGCCCAGGCCGAGGCGATCCTAAATATGCGCCTGCGGGCTCTGCGCCGTCTGGAAGAGATCGAAATCCGGGCCGAGGACAAAGCCTTGAAGACAGAGCGGCAAGGCCTGAATGCCCTGCTCGCATCGGAAGACGGGCGCTGGGCGGCAATCACCGAGGAAATTCGTGGCATACGCAAGACCTTTAGCGACGCCCCGGCCCTGGGGCCCCGCCGCAGCACTTTCGCCGAAGCCCCGTCTGGTGAATTGATGCCCATTGAGGCCATGGTGGAGCGGGAGCCGGTTACCGTGGTCTGTTCCGACAAAGGCTGGCTGCGCGCCCTGCGCGGCCACGTCGAAGAAGGCCACGACGTCCATTACAAGGACGGCGACAAGGGCCGTTTCTGGCTGCATGCCCAAAGCACGGACAAGCTGGTGCTGTTCGCCACCAACGGTCGCTTCTACACCTTGGCCTGCGATAAACTGCCGGGCGGGCGGGGCAATGGCGAACCGGTGCGCCTGTTGCTGGACATGGCCAACGATCAGGAAATCATCGACGTCATGGTGCATGACCCCGCCCGCAAGCTGGTGGTCGCATCGAGCGATGGCCGGGGTTTCATCGTGGCGGAAAGTGCCATCGTGGGCCAGACCCGCGGCGGCCGTCAGGTCCTTAACGTCTCCGGCGATGCGGAAGCGGCTGTTTGTGTGCCGGCCCTGGGCGATCATCTGGCCGTGGTTGGTGACAACCACAAATTACTGCTGTTTCCCTTGTCCGAGCTGCCCGAGATGCGCCGTGGCCGCGGCATCGTTCTGCAACGTTATCGTGATGGCGACCTGGCCGATGCTAAGACCATAAACCTAGCGGACGGTCTGACCTGGCGTCAGGCCGGCAGGCGCACCCGCACGGAACTGAAACTAGAGATGTGGCTGGGCAAACGCGGCCAGGCCGGCCGTCTAGCCCCGAAAGGTTTTCCCAAAAACCACAAATTCAGCTAGGTGAGGTTACGGTCAAGGCTGGCTCTGTCCCATCCTCCGCTTGATACATCCGGTCGGGCGGCGTATTGGCGATAATCGACATGATTTATCTGATTTCCTCGTCGCTCAATTCGCCACGCCATTTATTTGCTTCAGCCTGAGAACCTCTAAACACCGAGAGGTAATCATCACCGCCTGGGTTAGTGCTGCTTTCAAGGAATTGCTGAGTTTGTTCCGACCATTTCAACCCAGCGAACGCCATGATTTCCCGTGCTAGTCCGACCGGGTGATCGCATCAGTCCTCATGAGAAACCAAATAGGCATTTGGACAACGGCGTATCGCCGTTTCATTGGCGATGACCCATTTCCAAGACAAATTTTCCAGAAAATTTAATTTTTTCCAGGCTAGCCGATCCAAGCCATATTGGGACGAAACGGGCCCTAGCAGCGGCCATTTGGGCGATTCCGAAAGCATCTTGCGATTTCGGACACCACGCAACTGTGACGCAATTTATTCGCAAGGATGCCGTAGAATAATAACAGTCTTGCTGTTGTGGGCCTCTGTATACAGGCCCGCCCGCCTTAGTGAATTTACGGACTTGATGACAATCGGCTGATCAGCCAGGTTAAAAAAATCCGCAACCCCTAATGGATATGCTGACGCGTTCAAGTAAACGGGCGCCATGGACGCACATATTGCGCATTAGTTGGCCGAAATTTCCTAGATATCGTTTGGGAAAAAATGTGGTGAAGAAGCCCCGAACTTCACCGCGTTCAGCCACATCAACTGAGCGATATACTCTCGCGTTTCTTCCAGATAAGGCACGTTTTCTTCCGGACAAAATGGTATCGACGTATTTCTGAAGTCAAGATCTGATTCATGCCGATATACTACATCAGGATGACTGTCGAAAATTTTTGCCAACCAACTCATGCCAGATCGCAGCACACCAAAAACGAAAATATGCCCCATATATCTAATCCCTGAAATCCACGGGTGGCCTGCTCCTAAAACCACGCTGAAACGCGGATTGCAAGGTCCGCCAGACCACAATTGCCGGACCACGCTTTGAGATCACCCAAAACGTATAAAATATTGGCACTTCGAAATCGTTGAGACGGGCTAAGCCGGCGGCAGGGCGGCTACAACGACGTTGCCGTGAACCAGGACGGCAATTTTGTGGTTCGCCCTCAGACCGGCCGGTCACCTTGAATGGTGACGCGGTAGCCGTTGCGGATGTTGGGATAGTAATCCCAGGCGGCATGATGCTGGACGCAACGGTTATCCCAGAACGCCACCGAGTTGTTTTCCCAGCGATAACGGCACTGAAAATGCACGCCACGGGCAATGTGGTTACACAGCATTTGCAGGATATCGTGGCTTTCCGCGCTGCTTAATTCCATGATCCTAGTGGTGAAGGAGGCGTTGACGTAAAGCCCCTTGCGCCCAGTGACCGGGTGGCTGCGCACAACGGGATGAATGGCTTCTGGATAGTTCTCGTCGCGCAAGGTTTCCTTCAGGCCGTAACGGCCCTTGTGCACATGTTCCGAACGGTGCAGGGCGGTTAGGCCGTCCAGGAAGCTCTGCATCCGGTCCGACAGGGATTGATAAGCCGCGTACATATTGGAGAACAGGGTATCACCGCCAATCTGGGGCGCGGTATGGATATGCAAAATGCTGCCCATGGGTGGCTCCACGTCGCAACTGACATCCGTGTGCCAGCCCTGGCCCGCGACATGCTTTGATTTCTCGTCCGCATGGACAACCAGAATTTCAGGATGACCTTCGGGGCCCGGCGCCGCCGGATGAATATGCAGCTCGCCAAAGCGACGGCCAAAATCCTTGTGTTGTTCAAGGGTCATCTCCTGGTCACGGAAGAATATCACCTGATGGTCCATCAGAGCATCATGCAAAGTGTCAAAGGTACCGTCACTCAACGGCTCCGCCAGGTTGACGCCCTCAACCTCCGCCCCGATGGACGCCGTCAGGGGCTTCACCCGAATGTTGCTCAAGGTCATAATAAATTCTCCAGTATGCAAGGCGCCCGGGGCAGGCAGATCTTGACCTATGGTAAACTATCCCGACCTGACAAGACAAGCTGGACCCATGGGTGGGGGGGGTGCGTTGACTTGTTGCCTTGCGGCCTCGACGGGCTTATCAAACCGCACATGAACCTTGACCCAAAAAATCTAAATAAGGCTATCCATGTTATCGGTGGCGGCCTGGCGGGATCTGAGGCAGCCTGGCAGATCGCCCGAGCCGGGGTGCCCGCTATCCTGCATGAAATGCGTCCCCAACGCATGACCGAGGCGCACCAGAGCGATGGCCTGGCGGAGTTGGTCTGTTCCAACTCCTTCCGCTCGGACGATGCCCAGGCCAGCGCGGTGGGCCTGTTGCACGAAGAGATGCGCCGCTGCGACAGCCTGATTATGGCCGCGGCAGATGCCAACAAAGTGCCGGCGGGCGGCGCCCTAGCCATGGACCGGGAGGCTTTTTCGGCCCATGTGGGCGCCGTCCTGGCAGCAGAGCCGTTGGTAGAACTGGCGCGGGGTGAAATTGCCGGCCTGCCGCCCGAGGATTGGGATAGTGTGATTATTGCGACCGGCCCCCTCACCTCGCCCGCTCTGGCCGGCGCCATTGGTGATTTGACGGGGTCTGAACATCTGGCCTTTTTTGATGCCATCGCGCCTATTATCTATGCCGATTCCATAGATCTGAACCAGGCTTGGTTTCAATCCCGCTATGACAAGCGGGGGCCCGGCGGCACCGGCAAGGATTATCTAAATTGCCCCCTGAGCAAGGCGCAATATCTTGGCTTTATCGCCGCGCTGCTGGCGGGAGAGATGACAGAGTTTCACGACTGGGAGCACGGCACGCCCTATTTCGAAGGCTGCTTACCCATCGAAGTGATGGCGCAGCGGGGCCCGGAAACCCTGCGTTTTGGACCCATGAAGCCGGTCGGCCTGACCAACGCCCACCAGCCCGGGATCAAGCCCCACGGCGTAGTGCAGCTGCGCCAGGATAACGCCCAGGGAACCCTGTACAATATGGTAGGCTTTCAAACTAAGTTGAAGCATGGCGCCCAGGTAGAAATCTTGCGCACCATTCCGGGCCTGGAGAACGCGCGCTTTGCCCGTATGGGCGGCATCCACCGTAATACCTTTCTGAACAGCCCGGCCCTGTTGGATGACACCTGCCGCCTAACCGCACAGCCGCGCCTGCGTTTCGCTGGCCAGATCACCGGTGTTGAAGGCTATGTGGAAAGCGCCGCCATGGGCCTGCTAACCGGCCGTTTCGCCGCCGCCGAAAGGCGGGGCCGCCGCCACGCGCCGCCGCCACCCACAACCGCCATGGGTACCTTGCTCGGCCATGTCACCGGCACCGCCCAGCACCGGTACATCAAAGAGGGCAAAGTAATAGATTTTCAGCCCATGAACGCCAATTTTGGCCTGTTCCCCGTTCTGCAGCCACCGCAAAAGAAAAAGCTGCGCAAGGCCGCCTATGCGGACCGGGCCCTGGCCGATCTGAACGCCTGGCTGGTAGCCTAATCTTTCAGGGCCGGCGCAGCAGCGTTCTCCAGCACAACAGCAGGGGTCGGGCCAGGGGAGGCAGGCCCAGATCCCGGGCAAAGGGGTTGTGGCTGGCCTTGGCCAAACGGTGCAGATAGGCCCGTGCCAGGCTGCCATGTAACAGGGGCGAGAGAGCCAGGCCGAGGGGGCCCGGGTTGGCTCGCAGCACCACGAGTTTTTCCAACTCCCGTTCCGCCGCCGCCGCCACTTGCCTGACACAAGCCGCCACGGCGACGGGGTTATTGCCCGCCCAAACATCATCGGCTCCTATGCCATGCCCGGCCAGCAGTTCCTGGGGCAGGCAAAGCCGGCCCTGGTAGCCTCCCTCCCGCCGTTGATAGGGAATGGCGCGCAGCAGACCAGCCAGGGCATAGGCGGTCCCCGCCGCCTGCCCCGCCTCTATATGGCTGCTCTGGCCACCCACGGCCTGGACCGCCAGAGCCGTCAACAAACCGCCCGTGGCCGCCCCATGGGTCACCACGTCGGCTAGAGTGGCAAAGGGCGGATCGGTTAAATCCCGTTCACGCGCCGCCAGAATTTCGTGCAATCGAGGCACCAATTCTGCCGGCCCCGCCAATGCCGCGAGGACTGGATGGGTGCGGTTTTCCGCCGACCCCGCAAATGGCCCCGCCGCCAAACCATCGCGCCACCATTGCAGGCGTATCTGCCCCAACAGTGGTTGCTGGGCCCCTGCAGTCACGGCATGGGCGCATTCCAGATTGAAGGCATACAGCGCCGCCAGCGTGGGCCGGGCCGCGCGCGGCGCCAACAGCACGGTCAGATAGCGGTCCCGGTCCTCGCGGCGCAAGGCGGCCAGACAATAAGCCAGCGCGCCTGCGGCCCTGTCATCCCCATCAACCCGGCCTGTCATGGACGCCGGCGGCGGCCAACAAGACCGGAAAAATTACCACGCCGCATTGCTCCCCCGCCCCTTTTCACGCATCACCACAAACCATATATCCTAGGATACTATTATATACCCAGTTGCCTATTCGCCCTGATGAGATAATAGCCACCGCATGAG
>CAUZBE010000120.1:0-8110 GCA_963577885.1 Alphaproteobacteria bacterium | reverse complement strand
ATTGGCGGCTGGGGCCGCGCCATTGGTGGCCCCATTTGTCGCGGGACCGTTTGTCGCGGGACCATTTACGCCGCTGGCGGCGGCGCCATTGACCGGTGCCGCGCCGTTGACACCATTGGCATGATTAGCCATGCCCGCGGTCTTTTTACCGTCGGGCCCGGCGCCATAGGTGGCGTCCAAATCTATGATATCGCGCAGCAGCACATTGCCGGCCATCAACATATCGTGCCAGTCGATCACCGCGCGGATGGTCAGCGGACTTTCACAAATACCGGCGATCATCGCCTCGCGGCCTGCTTCGATCCGCTTGGCGATAGCTATCTCGCCCTCGCGCGAAAGCAGCTCCACACTACCCATTTCACGCAGATACATGCGTACCGGATCGTCGGTCCGTTCCAGGGTTTCGGTGGTTTTTTCGGGCGGCTTGGCGACTTCAGTGCCCTTGCTCACCGCTACGGCGGTGGAGTCCAGGGCTACGACGTCTCCGGCCTCATCATTGTTATCATCGTCGTCATCGTCGTCGGCCACCGGGCTGCTGGCAGCCTGCTCCTCAACATCATCCACCTCGATCAAGTTGACACCTATTTCCGACAGCAAGGTCATGAAATCCTCGATCTGCTCGGACGAGACCTGTTCCTGCGGCAATGCTTCGTTTAGTTCATCGTAGGTGACGTAACCACGCTCTTTGCCTTGCGCGATCAATTTTTTCAGGTTGGCCTCAGCCTGAGAATCAATTAGGGGACGATCGCCAACTTCTTCCCGCTCTGTCTTTTCCGCTACCTGTACTTTCGCCATGAATGTCCGCCCATTTTCGTGCCCGGCGTCCAGCGCCGGCACAATTTCGCCACAAAAAATTCACCGCCCCAATGTCAGCGTCCTAAAAGCATCCGATCAAACGCCCCATAAAACGCCCGGAATACATCGCCATTCTTTACCTAAACGGCACGATTTCGCCAAAATTAACCGTTATTCATTAACCAATTATATCTGCTACATAGACCATAGGGCCTGACAATTGCCACATCATAATTGCCAGTTTGTTAAAAATCGCAATTTAAACGCCGCAACCGCCGTACCCACAACTCAGCTATATTTCCTCTAAACCGACCGCTTCGGCAGTTGCCGCCGCCACCGCATCACGCAGCGCAAAAAAACGGCCCTGTTTTTCGTCGGTTAAATCGCGGCCCAGTTCATCCTCCGCGTCCTTCAACTCGCGGCGCATTTCGTCCAGACGATGCCATCGAAAAACGTTGCTCCAGTCCTTCACAACCTGGTCTATTGCGGCGCCCGGACGCGCGAAGGGATCAAGATGGGCAATGCCCGTGCCGGTCAATTCCTCAACCAGCCTAATGCTCGCATTAGCTATTTCACCACCCTGGAGATTGTTGCGAAGACCTTCAAGATCAAGAGGTGCCTTGGATGTCGCCTTCTCAATTATCGCCTTGCGGATATTGTCAAGTTCCGGGTTCGACAGGCGCAACTTGCTGAACTCTTCAAACACCTTGTGAATAAGGTCCGGATGGTTCAAAAGCGCCGCAATCAACAGGCGCTCGCGGGCAAAGCTATCCACATCCTTGCCCCGGCCCAGGCCCCGGTGGGCTGGAATTGGTGGGAAATAGGACAGACCGCGACGCCAACCGGCCTTCTCACGCCCCCGGATACCACCCCAGCCCCTGCCCTGATACGACGGGCCAGAACGGCTGGGGGCAAAGGCGCTCTGCAACCGGGCTTTGAAATGCTCGCCGTAATAGGCCCGCACCGTGCTATCGCCGACCTGGCTGACCAATTCGCGTAGCTCCTTGCGCAAGCCGGCCCTCTGTTCAGGCGTATCCAGATTTTTGCCCTGTACCTGCAGATGCCACAGCATCTCGGACAGCGGCACGGCCCCCGCCAGCAGATCCATGAATGCGGCGCGCCCTTTGCTCCGCAGCAAGCTGTCGGGGTCTTCTCCCGCCGGCAGGGCAATGAAACGCAGGGAGTGGCCGGGTTGCAACAGCGGCAGGGCGCGCAAAGCGGCGCGGTGGGCAGCGCGCTGACCCGCGGCATCGCCATCGAAACACAGCACCGGTTCGGCCACCAGACGCCACGCCGCCGCCATCTGCATCTCAGTCAACGCCGTACCCAGGGGGGCAACGGCACAGCTCAGGCCGACCTGATCCAAGGCGATGACGTCCATATAGCCCTCGACCACGATCAAGCGGTCGTCATCGCGGGCCGGACCGCGGGCGGTGGCCAGGTTGTACAGCAAATCGCCCTTGTGAAAGATCGGCGTTTCCGGCGAGTTCACGTACTTCGCCCGTTGCGTTCCCAGCGCCCGGCCGCCAAAGGCTACGATCCGGTCACGGCTGTCGGTAATGGGAAACATCAGGCGGTTACGGAACCGATCGTAACTGTCACCGCCATCCTCGGGCACGATCAGCAATCCGGCCTCGATCAACTGTGCCTCTTCGATACCACGGGACAGCAAGGTGCGTTTCATCAGATCCCGCTGTTCTGGCGCATAGCCAAGATGGAAGCGCCCGGTGCTAGCAGGCGTCAAGCCACGGCCCTGCACATAATCCCGCGCGCCCGCGCCCGCCATGCCGTGCAATTGCCCCTCGAACCAGTCGGCAGCAATCTGGGTGACGTCATACAGGCTTTTCCGCCGCGCCTCCGCCGCCTGGTCTCTTGGCGCGAAACGGGGCACCTCCAGGCCCGCCTCTCCCGCCAACCGCTCCACCGCCTCGGGGAACGACAGACCTTCCGTATTGATGACAAAATCAATGGCCCCGCCATGGGCGCTGCAGCCAAAGCAATGGTAAAATCCCTTGCCCTCGTTCACGGTGAAGGATGGCGTCTTTTCACTATGAAAGGGGCACAGGCCGGTGTGTTCGCGGCCGCGTTTAATCAGCTTGACCCGGCGCCCCACCAAGTCCACCAATCCGATGCGGCTACGCAGTTCCGCCAGAAAATGTTCCGGTATGGCCATATTCGTCCGTCTACAATAACAATGGTCTAGCCGCCCAGCAGGTTTTTAACCTGGGCCGCCGCCTGGGCGAAATCCATCCGGCCCGTGAAACGTTTCTTCAACAACGCCATGACGCCGCCCATATCTTTCAGACCCGCCGCACCGGTTTCCGCGACAACGGCAGCCACCGCTGCCTCGATTTCAGCGGCGCCGATTTGTTGCGGCAAAAATTCTTCGATGATCGCAATTTCTTCCTCTTCCTGGGCCGCTAGTTCCATGCGTCCGCCGTCTTGATACATCTTGGTCGATTCGCGGCGTTGCTTGACCATCTTTTGCAAGAGCGTCAGGATGTCGTAGTCGCTAATTATATCGTCCTTGCCAGCCGTGCGGTTGGCGATGTCACGGTCCTTGATTGCCGCCAAAATCAGGCGAACCGTGCCGAGACGGCACTTGTCCCCGGCCTTCATCGAAGTCGCCAGCATTTCCTTCAAACGATCACGCATAACACTACCCTCCCGTGCTGTTTGCAGGGGCTGCAAAGATAATGGATAATGGCCAGGATGGCAAACCACGGCGCCTCTCCCTGTTTTTTGTAACTTATTGATTTCTTTATATTTTTTTAAATACCCCTACGCCTCACGAAAGCTTGACGAAAATCAGGCTTTTGCTTAAGGTCCGCGCCAATTTGCCCGTCCAGTTGGGCGCGGTAGGAGCTGCAAATTCCATGAATGCACAACACAACCACGATGCCGCCGCTCCGGCCTGGGCCACGGCGGCCTTGGTCTTGGCAGACGGGCAGATTTTTTGGGGCCAGGGCATCGGCGCCCCGACACAGGCCGCGGGCGAGGTATGTTTCAATACCTCCATGACCGGCTATCAGGAGATTTTGACCGATCCCAGCTATGCCGGTCAGATTATCAGCTTCACCTTCCCCCATATTGGCAATGTGGGAACCAATGACGAAGATATCGAGACCTTGAGCCCCACGGCCCGCGGCCTCGTCCTGCGCGCCGATATTACCCAGCCCTCCAACCATCGCGCCCTCGGCCATCTCAACGATTGGCTGGTCACGCATAATTTGCCCGGAATTTGCGGCATCGACACCCGGCGCCTGACCCGCCTGATCCGCGATGGCGGCGCGCCCAACGGGGTGGTCTGCCACAGCCCCAACGGCAGCTTTGATGTGCCCGCCCTGACCAAGATCGCCTCTAGTCATCCGGGCCTGGAAGGCATGGATCTAGCAGCCGAGGTCAGTTGCCAGCAAAACTACACTTGGGATGAAACCCAGTGGCAGCTTGGGAAAGGTCATGGCCGTCTGGCGCAGGCCAAATACCACGTCGTGGCCATGGACTTCGGCATCAAGCGCAACATTCTGCGCTGTCTGGCCTCGGCGCAATGCCGGGTCACGGTGGTGCCGGCCTGGACGTCGGCGCAGGACATTCTGGCGCTGAAACCCGACGGCATCTTCCTCTCCAACGGTCCCGGTGATCCCGCCGCGACCGGCGCCTATGCCGTGGCGACGATCCAAGGCCTAATAGCATCCGGCAAACCGATCTTCGGCATCTGCCTGGGCCATCAGATCCTGGCTCTGGCCCTGGGCGCGGCAACGGAAAAGATGCACCACGGCCACCGCGGCGCCAACCAGCCGGTCAAGAACCTGGCCACGGGCAAGGTAGAGATCACATCGCAAAATCACGGATTTGTCGTGCGGCGGGAGAGCCTGCCGATGGGCGTGGTGGAAACCCATACCTCTCTTTTCGATGGCTCCCTAGAAGGCATCCGGGTTGAAGGGCAGCCGATCTTTTCGGTGCAATATCACCCCGAAGCCTCCCCCGGCCCCCAGGACAGCCACTATTTGTTCAAGCGCTTTATCGATCTGCTGGCGGCATAAAGGATAGGATCAATGACCAGCGCCGATCTCATCATCCGCAATGGCACGGTGATCGATGGCAGCGGCACGGCCGGCTTTGCGGCCGATGTGGCGGTCACGGGCGACCGGGTCAGCGCGGTTGGCGATCTGGGCGCCATGGCGGCGGCCAGGGAAGTCGATGCCCAGGGCCAAGTGGTGGCGCCTGGCTTCATCGATGTTCACACCCACGACGACCGTTATCTCTTCACTCACCCGGAGATGGCGCCGAAAGCCAGCCAGGGCGTCACATCGGTGGTAGTAGGCAATTGCGGCTTTTCCCTGGCGCCATGGAAAAACTTTGGCGGGGATCAATTCCCCATGTCCCTGTGGCAGGACCGGGAAGATCTGATATTCGACACCGCCGGCGGCTATCTTGAGCATTTGGAACGCACGCCCTCAGCCCTGAATGCAGCCATGCTGGTGGGGCATTCCTCGCTCCGTTATGGCGCCATGGATAATGTGCACCGCGCCGCCACGGACGGCGAGATTGCGGCCATGCAGGACAGCCTGCGCGATTGCATCGATGAGGGCGCCATCGGCATGTCGTCAGGGCTGTTCTATCCCCCGGCCCAGGCCGCCAAAACCGAGGAAGTGACCGCCATCGCGGAGGTCATGGCGGCGAAGGACGGCATTTACACGGCCCATATCCGCGATGAAGCCGATCATTTGATGGAGGCTCTGGAAGAGGTCGCAAAAATTGGCCGCGATGCCGGTGTACAGGTGGTAATTTCACACCATAAAGCCGCCGGGCTGAGCAATTTTGGCATGACCAAACAGAGCCTGCCGCTGATTGAAAAGTTTCAGGCCCAACAGCGGCTGACCTTAGACGTCTACCCCTACCATGCCTCCTCCACCATGATCCTGCCCCATCTGGTCGGCCGCTGCCGCAAGGTGCTGATCACCTGGTCAAAGCCCCGGCCCGACGTGCGCGGCCGTGATCTGGCGGAATTGGCGGTGGAGATGGAGATGACGGCGGAAGAAGCGGCCACGGCGCTATCCCCCGGCGGGGCTATCTATTTCCAGCTGGACGAGGAAGACGTGCAACGGGTGCTATCTTATCCCGGCGCCATGATCGGTTCCGACGGCATCCCCGATGACCCCCACCCCCATCCAAGGCTGTGGGGAACCTTTCCCCGGGTGCTGGGGCATTATGCGCGGGATCTGGGCCTGATGACGTTGGAGGCCGCCGTGCACCGCATGACCGGCCTGCCAGCGGCGCAATTCGGCTTCAAGGACCGCGGCGTACTGCGCCAGGGCGGTTTTGCCGATCTGGTGGTCTTCAATCCCAAGACCGTGCATGACGGCGCCACGTTCGAGGCGCCGACGGAACCGGCCATCGGTATCGACAGCGTCTTTGTTAACGGCTCGCCCGTCTGGCAACAGGGCAAGGCCAGCGGCGAGCGACCCGGCCGGCCCATTCGCCTTGGCGATACCACTCGCGGCGGCTAGTCTTTAGCGGCAACAACAAGTAAGGAAACAATCATGATCATCAAAGGCGTCAAGGAACTCTGCGCCCACGCGGAAAGCATTATCGAGACCTGGACCGTCGAGCAGGCCAAGGAACATTTTGGCGACGACGACGTGGTCTTTGTCGATATCCGAGATATCCGCGAATTGTGGCGCGAGGGCGCGATCCCCGGCGCCATGCATTCGCCACGCGGGATGTTGGAATTCTGGGTTGATCCGGACAGCCCCTATGCGAAAGAGGATTTCCAGTCAGGCAAGCGCTTCTGCTTCTTCTGCGCCGGTGGCCTGCGTTCGGCCCTCGCCGCCCTGGCCGTGCATGACATGGGCCTGGCCCCGGTCTGCCACATGGAAGGCGGTTACGCTGCCTGGAAAGCGGCCGGCGGGGCGACGGAAGAAAAGGTCCAACGGCCACCAAAGCAAGCCTGACGCTTTGAACGCGCGCAGCCGCACTTACACTTGGGCTGATCCAAGCGAGACCGCCCAGGCGGGGCGGACCATGGCAGGCATAGATTTTCTGCGAGCCATGATGGATGGCAGCCTGCCCCTGCCCTCGTTTCAGGCCACCCTAGACTATGTCCTGGTTGAGGTGGCCGAGGGTCGGGTGGTATTTGAAGGCCGGTCGGGGGAATACCTAGCCAACCCCCTGGGCGGCGTGCATGGCGGCTACTACGCCGGGATGCTGGACTCAGCCATGGGCTGCGCCATCCACAGCCGGCTGCCGGCGGGCTATGCCTACACGACGTTGGAATTCAAGCTGAACATGGTCCGCGCCCTACCCATGGACGGCAGAGCCATCCGCGCCATCGGCGAAGTGATCCACCCAGGGCGCAAGATCGCCACTTCGGAGGCCCGCCTGGTCGATGTCAACGACAAGCTATACGCGCATGCCACCTGCACCTGCCTGATCTTCGGCGGCGAGGATTAAGCGCCACCGTTGGCATCGGCAGACACCACCTCAGCGCGCCGCCGCTACCACGCGTCCGCAAATCTTCCTGGCGACCGGGCCATTGCCAAAGCGGATCGCGATGGCTTCCGCCCCGCGGCCCGTGACATAATCGAGAAAATGGGGCGTAAAGTCGCAATATCAATCTATGTCGTGTCTCGACCCGCGGCCAAACCATCAACAACCAGTTACTCCAACTCCATGACCATTGTTCCAAAATAGGATGGGCGATCACCAAGGAATATACAGACGAGAGTTTCTCTGGAACCCTGTCACGGGACAAAAGACCCGCACTCAACCCCCTTATCAAATACGCATACATAACTCGGTTCAATAGTGTCGCTTGTTGGGACATCTCCGCATAGTTCCACTGGCCCCTCTTTATCCCAATAACGACCGTGATTTTCACTACCGTTCACCGTCCGGTAGTGACCTGGAACCATAACTTTAGAGGAAAGAAAGAAAAAGGGAGCGGCGGACCGCTCCCTTTCCACTAGTAAAATGTTACGACTTATGGCTCACCACATTGCCACAGGATTAATAATCATTTGAACACTACCTTTTATCCGAGCATGTCCAAGTACAAACATAAATTCATGCACGCCTTCCTTGGCAAGGCGGCCCGTGTTCATAGTCTCCAATATATAAATTCCGTTTTCCTTAAGGGTCGTCACATGGCCGTAAAAGACCTTATCACCCTTGGCAGGCGGTACCACGTCGACACCCCAAGTATCGGCTCCGATTGCCATTGGATTCTTCGACACGAGATAAACAAAAGCTTCGTTGTTCAGACCCGGCTCTCCTGAAACCCAACCTTTGGGGTCGGAAGCAAGCATGCCATCGG
>CAUZBE010000119.1:0-8118 GCA_963577885.1 Alphaproteobacteria bacterium | reverse complement strand
GTCGCGCCGGTCGCGAATATAAAGCCCAGATAACGGTTGCCCTCGGGAACCGGGACCAGGGTATCGCCAAGGGGGATAGCGATGGTCACCTCCCCGATGCCGGGCACCGCGCGGGCAGCTTCCAGGCCGTCGATCGTACGTAAGACGCCGGCCCCTGGGATCGGGATCATCATCACGCCGGAGGCCGGTTGTTCGCCGGTATCGATGCCAGCGGGCAAGCCCAGGGCATGGCGGATGATGAGATCTTCCAGTCCTCCCCCAGCCCCGAATTGCAAGGCACGGGAGCACAGCCCGCCAATGGAGCGGGCGGCAACCTCGATCAGCCAGGCGCCATGATCATTGATCCGCAGTTCGGCGTGAATGGGTCCGTCATGCAAGCCAAGGGTGGCCACGGCGGTGCCGACCGTCGTGGCGATATCCGCCTGAACCGGTGCGGGAAGGCGCGAGGGCGTGATGTAAATGGTCTCTTCGAAATAGGGGCCCTGCAAAGGGTCGGGCTTGTCAAATAATGCCAGGACGCGCAACCGGCCGTTTACAAGCAAGCCTTCAAGCGCCACTTCGCGCCCCGGAATATAGTCTTCGATCAGGATATGGCTGGCGGCTTCCCCTTGGCTGTCGGTTTTCGCTAGAATGGCCTGAATACGCTTGCGGGCGGCGATGAACTGGTCGGGATTATCGGCCCGAATGACGCCCCGGCTGGCAGATAGAGCCAACGGTTTCAACACCACCGGATAGGGCATAAGCGCGGCCTGAGGCGCCGGATTGTCAGCCAGGGACAACAAAGTGAACCAAGGGGCGGGCAAACCTGAATTGGCGAGACGGCTGCGAAAGCGGTGCTTGTTCTGCGCTGCTTCCACTGAGGCGGGGGCATTGTGACGCAGGCCTATAGCTGCCGACGCCGTGGCGGCCAGCACGGTAGTTTCCTGATCGATGCCAATAATTGCGGCCAAGGGATAATCACTGTTGTAGGAGACGATTTGTTTGACGCCGCGGTCAACGGCCTTGAAATCCAGCGCGACGGTGCGGCCACGGGAGAAAACCTCTAGCACCCCTGGTTGATCGGAACCAACAGCGACATCAACCTTCAAGCGCTCCGCCGCCGCGAGAAAATCGCCAATACGGTACGAGGTCGTGGGGACCAACAACAGCAGGCGGCCTCTAGCCGCGGCGGCCGTCATGCAACAGACTTGTCTAAAGCGCGTCGGGAACGCTCTAGCCGCCTTTGCCCTGTTGATAATAGGGATTGCTGCCGCCCGCATGATCGGTAACGTCGAGGACGTGGGCGATGCTGGGAACCAGGTCCCGAATTTCATTAGCAACGCCCTGCTTGAGGGTGACATCCGCCATGCCACAGCCCTGACAGCCCCCTTCAAGGCGCACATACACCGTATCACCCTTTACATCGACCAATGCAATGTGACCCCCGTGACTGGCCACCTGGGGGTTTATGTGCTCGTCCAAAAGCCGGCGAATAGCCCGGCCTTCGTCGGTTTCAAGGCCCGGCTTCGGTGCCACGTCGGCAAAGTCGAGGACCCCTTCGATCTCGTGCAGATAGTGACGCATCATCTGTTCGATGTTCAGCCGTAGATTACCGGCCGAACCAGTCAGCTCCAAAATAACCATACCATTCTTGAAGCCGCGATAAATCGCCTCGCCATCGCTACTCGCCAGGGCCGGCTTTACATGGCTTTCCATCAAATCCTTGATATCGGCGATGGTTGCGGCATCGGCATCGGGATCGGTCAAATCCTCTTCCGTTAGGGCAGGTTCCTCTTCGGCAAGGATGACGACTTCGCCGGCCGTGTAATGGTTCATGATGGCAGCCAAGGCAAAGGTTTTTAGAATTTGCCAATCAGAATTGTCGGATTTTGACACAACGATCGAATCCTGGTCCAGAAAAACGCCGGTCACGCCTTCGACCGCGAAGAGCCGCCGCGCCAAGGGCGAGCGTTCAGAGGTGCCGGCATCCGCGAAATGCGCAGTGCCCGAGGGCAATACCGTCTGGCCCGGCAGAAACTTCATCTGCGCCGGGTTCGGCGTAGGTTCCGTTTGTATGAACATCGATTTAGTCCTTTGTCTTGGGGCTTAAAAAGCTAAATGTCATCGCGTGGCGCCGGTAGCCGGGGCATCGGCCTGCTGGAAATTTACACAGAGTTGTTCCAGGTTCTCACCATCCATCCAATTTTGCGTGACGCCGCAGGCATAGGTTTGATGAGATTCGGGATCATTATCGGAGCATTCTAGATGCGCGCAGGAAGTGCAGGTGCCAAAGGGCCGCGCTCCTTTGTCCCGGGCCACGTGGTGTAGCATTCGCGTCAAGGATTCGCCGAATTGGCGCCGCACCTCGGTCGGTAAATCGCCCACCGCACGGACCATCGCCTCGAACGGGTCGCACAGGCGCATGGCCGTTGCTTTTTCGGTCAAATCCAGTTGCCTGCCGCGTCCGTCGCCCGCGGCGCGGGATTGGGTTAAATAGCCCTGTTTTACCAGGCCGCGAATGGTCTGTGACGCCGTGCCACGCGTGGTACCGTGAAATTTGGCGAAGGCGGAAGGGGTGCGGGAATACCGGTTAGCATTGCCAAGATAGCGCAACGCGGACCACTGCGCCGTCGAGAGCGCCGCCGTCGGTATCGCGGCCGCGCCCTCCCCATGCGCAAGCCGTCCGAGATGGAGTAGCATTTCGACCAGCATTTCGGGGCTGTTTTGCGTTTCGGAAAGCATGATATATATAATAGTGTTCCGCTACTATATTAGCAAGATAGCGGCGTAGGAGAGTTTTATGGTGGAAAGCAATCCCCGTGATTGGGGGCCGGATATAGACGCTCATGCCCTGGCCGGCTTGCGCGCCGAGGGCACTGCGCACACGTTGCTGGATGTGCGGGAAGCGAATGAAATTGCTGTCTGTGCCATTGCCGATAGCCAGTTTATCCCCATGCAACAGGTACCGCAAAATCTGGCGGAACTGCCGCGGGAGCATCCCTTGATCATTCTGTGCCACCACGGTACCCGTAGCGGCATGGTCGCGGATTTTCTTCGTGGCAACGGTTTTGGAAATGTCTTTAATCTGGCCGGCGGCATCGATGCCTGGGCCCAGGAGATCGAACCGGAAATGCCCCGCTATTAGTCACGCTGTTGCTGTCGCGTCGGTGGCCGCGGGTGGCTAATCGTGCTCCGGGCTGGACAGCGGGGGCCTTGCCGTGCGATTTTGCCTCTTCCAATGCCCCTCCCGCAAACCTTCCTTTTGAGTAATATGTCAAAAAAAGAAAAATCAGCCAAACGCGCTGTACGGCCGCGTGATGCGGCCACGCTGATACTATTGCGCCAAATTCGAGGCAAAACCACCGTGCTCATGGGATTGCGGCATGGAAAACATAAATTCATGCCCGATCAATGGGTTTTCCCCGGCGGCAGGGTCGACCGCGCGGACGGTTACGCGGCCGCCGCATCGGAATTGCGCCCGCACGTCAACAAACGTCTGGTAAGTACCGGGTCTGCCCATCGGGCCCGCGCCCTGGCCATGGCGGCGGTGCGCGAAACGTTTGAGGAGACAGGATTGATTTTAGGCCAGCCCCTGGAAAGACCGCCCGAACGGGTTGCGCCATCGTGGGCGCCCTTTTATCAGGCGGGCTTTGCCCCGGCCCTGGATAGCTTAGAGTATTTCTATCGTGCCGTGACGCCGCCGTTTCGCCCGATCCGCTTTAATGCCCGGTTTTTCCTGGCCGATGGCACGAACCTGCATGGCAAGCTGCAAAGTGACGGCGAATTGTTGGACCTGGCTTGGATACCGGTTCCCAAGGCGATGGAGCTGCAAACGCCACCGATCCAACAGATCGTGTTGGAGGCGCTGCCCGGTCTGGTGGATGAAGAGGGTCGGGTGCGCCCGCAGCGTCGGGTACCCGTGCGCATCATGCGCTATGGCCAGCGTCGATTGGAATACGAATGAACGGGCCGCGGCAGCCAGACAAACCGCAGCCTTATGTCCGTCCAGAAAACCCCGTGCGGCCCCGTGATGCTGCCTCTTTGGTGATTTTGCGCCAGCGCAAGGGCCTTACGGAAGTGTTGTTGGGCCGGCGCGCGTCGCGTCATCGCTTCATGCCGAATGTCTTTGTCTTTCCCGGTGGCCGGGTTGATCCTGCCGACCGTGGCGTATCGGTGGCGGCCGAATTGTCGAAGCCGGTGGCGCAGAAATTGCACAACAAATGGCCACCTAGGATGTCGCGGGCCCTGGCAGTGGCCGCGGTACGGGAGACATTCGAGGAAACCGGCCTGGTGATTGGCAAGCGGCAACGCGGCGGTATATGGCCGAATCTTGCCGGCCTGGATTACGTGGCCCGGGCCATTACGCCTCCCGATAACCCCATGCGGTTCCATGCCCGGTTTTTTGCGATTGATGCGAAGCATACGACTGGGCGGGTGCGCGACAGTGACGAATTGCAGGCGTTGCAATGGTTTTCCCTGGCCGAGGCCCTGGCCATGCCCTTGGTCGATGTGACCGAATTTGTCTTGCAGGAAATACAGCGGCGCCAGGATGGTTGGCGGCCGCCCGGCGTACCTTTGTTCAGTTATCGCAACGGCCGGGCGGTGATCCGTTACGAAGCCTGATCGGGCTTGACAGGAACGCCCGGCGCATTATGTTCCCGGCGCAGGATCTAGCGCGGTTGCGCCTTTGATATTGGAGCTCTGGTGATGGCTAAACCGTCGACAGTTAAAATCAAGTTGGTGAGCAGCGCCGACACGGGTTACTACTACGTAACAAAGAAGAATCCGCGTACGCAAACGGAAAAGATGGTGGTCAAGAAATATGATCCCGTGGTACGCAAGCATGTGGAATTCAAGGAAGGCAAGATCAAATAGGTTTGTGATCTTGCGCCCGGCCGTACCGCCGGGTTTCTGGCAATTGCTTAACTATGGATAGTTAAACAGCCGGCGCTGACGCCGGCTGTTGGCGTTTTTGTCGGAGGTTGATGGGTCGGCTATTAACAGGGGCCGGTTTTAGGTGTTGTGCGCAACTGGGTTTGGCATCGGGCCATCAACTCGTTCCGGTCCACCGAACGGATCAAATAATCATTTACGCCTAGCACCAGGCCCTGGACCAACCGCTCCATCTAATTGGGGGTGTCGTGGATCAGAATAAGAATTAGAATTTGCCGGCTTTCATCCATGGCGCGAAGCTGTGAATACAGCCGCAAGCCGTCGGTATCCTGTAGCGATAACGAGACGACAATCAGACCCACGTTACCGGTCCGTGCCGCCGCCGTGGCGGCTTCGGCCTCGGTCACTATGCTTACCGTATGCCGGTCTTCCAAAGTCTGTTTTGTGTTGCGGGCATAGATCTTCGGATCTTCGCCCACCATTATCCGGCGGCCGTTGATATCAATTTCAGTCGACTAGTTATCCACCACGCCAAAATTATTCAACGTGGCTTCCCGCAGGCGTAATTCGTCCATCATGATTTTCAGGCGGATTAACGAACGGACCCGGGCGAACAGGGCCGTGTCATTGAGTGGTTTGGTCAGAAAGTCATCGGCACCGTCCTCCAGTCCGCGCACCCGATCGGATGTGTCGGGAAGAGCCGTAACCATGACCAGGGGAATGTGCATGAGATTGGGATTGGCCTTGATCTACTCGCGCACCTGAAAGCCGTCCATGCCAGGCATCATTACGTCAAGCAGAACGATTTCAGGCACCTCGCATTCGACGATTTCCATTGCGTCTAGACCATTCATGGCTGTCTGAATATCATAAGATTCTCTAGAAAGCTTCGCTTCGAGTAGCTTCACGTTCGGCAGATCGTCATCAACGACCAGGATCCTCGCAATTATAAGGCGACCTGTACTCAAGAAACTTTATAAGAGTGTCTAATAAAAGCTACACTGAAATTGGCTTGGCGGTATACGCTTCACAGCCGCCAACACGAAATTCTTTCCTCATCGCCCTTCATGGCAAAGGCGGTGACGGCGATCACGGGGATGGACTTCAAATTATTGCCTTCCTTCATCCATTTGGTTACCTTGGGACTGGAGACTTCCGCCAACTGGATATCCATCAGGATCAGATCCGGGCGCTTTTTGCGCGCGATGGCTGATGCCTCCATGCCATCTTTTGTCTGTTAATGTGTCATAACCGTGAGCATCCAGTAGATCATGAAAAAATTTCATGTTCAGTGCATTATCTTCGACAATCAGTAATGTTTTTGACATCGCAACTAATTCCCCTAGGCGCCCCATTTGGGCGCGTTGAGCGAAATTATCATCTGCCAACGTTAATATCTGGTATAGCGATCTCAGACTCTGGTTAACGAAGTGTTAACGCCCGCGTGCGGTCGATGACTAAACGGGAGCCAATCATGAATGAAGAGCAGGCGAAAACCGTTGCTTTGCAAGCTCTTGCCTGCCTGACGAGGGATCCGTCGGCATTGCAACGGTTCTTTGATCTGAGCGGTGTTGACGGTGCCGATTTGCGTCAGCGGGCGGATGATCCGGCTATGCTGGCTGGGGTCTTGGATTTCTTCCTTAGCAACGAGGCGCAGCTTCTAGAAATGTGCCAGGCCACCGACATGCCAGCTGAAGCGCCCGCCCAGGCGCGGCGCGGTCTGCCCGGCGGTCAGTCCTATGAATGGAGTTGAGCTTGGAAGACGATAGTTTACACGACGAAGTGTTAAGCCAGTTGGAGGCCTTGTCTCTGACCCCCGAGCGTCCCCTAATCGTCAGCGATGCCGACGAGGTGATTTTCGCCTTTGTCCGGGGCCTGGAAGGTTTTCTGCTGGATAATGGCCATTTCCTTGACTTGCAGTCGTTTGCCTTGAGCGGCAACATCCGTGATAGCGAAAGTGGTGAACCGGTCTCGGCTGAGATAGTGAAAGCTTTGATCGGTGATTTTTTCGACCAGCGTACGGAACAGATCGAACCGGTTCAGGGCGCGGCGGACGCCCTGGCCGCGTTGTCCAAACGGGCCCAAATCCTGGTCTTGTCTAATGTGCCCCTGGATCGCCAGGCGGCCCGGCGTCGAGCCTTGGTGAAACATGGCATGGACTATCCTCTGGTCGCGAATATAGGCAAGAAGGGCGGCGCCATGGCTTACTTGGCGGCCCGGCAGAAAGCACCGGTCTTCTTTCTCGATGATATTCCCCACAATATCGCCTCGGTGGCGCGGGCGGCGGCGGCGGTGACACGCCTGCATTTTATCGCCGATCATCGACTGCGCGATTTATTGGGCGCGGCGGAGGATGCCGATGCGCGAATCGATGATTGGCCTAGCGTGCGCCGTTTCATCGAAACCAGTTTAAGTGAGCAAGGTTTTTAGGTCATGCGGATCGGCGTTGATCTGGGTGGCACCAAGATCGAGGCTTTGGCCCTGGCCGATGACGGCGCTGAAATTATCAGGCGCCGCGTACTGACCCCCCAGGGCGACTATCACGCCATCGTCGTCGCTATTAGGGATTTGGTGGCGGCGGTCCAGGATGGCAGGTCGGGCCCAGGGACGCCTGTCGGTGTAACCATCCCGGGCGCGCTATCACCGGCCACCGGCTTGATCAAGAATGCCAATTCTACCTGTCTGATCGGTAAGCCATTCGATGTGGATCTGGCTGCGGCCCTGGAATGTCCCGTGCGCCTGGCCAACGATGCCAACTGTTTTGCCCTGTCGGAGGCCAGCGACGGCGCCGGCCGCGGGGCCGATAGCGTGTTTGGCGTCATTGTCGGCACCGGCGCCGGCCTGGTTCTGGGCGGCCGTTTGCATGAAGGGACCAATCTGATCGCGGGGGAATGGGGCCATGTGCCGCTGCCCTGGCCCGAAGACGATGAACGTCCTGGCCCCCCTTGTTATTGCGGCCGGCGGGGCTGTATCGAAACGTTTTTGTCGGGCCCGGGGTTAAGCCTCGATTACAAGACGATGACGGGCGGCACCCTGAACGCTGATGAAATCGCCGCCCTGGCGGGGCTGGGTGATGCCGGGGCGGCGGCCTGCATGGCGCGCTATGAGCGGCGCATGGCAAAATCCCTGGGCATGGTTGTCTCGATCCTGGACCCGGCGGTGATCGTATTGGGCGGCGGCCTCTCCAACATTGCCCGGCTATATGACCGGGTACCGGTTTTGTGGGGGGCGTTTGCTCTCTCTGAT
>CAUZBE010000118.1:0-8209 GCA_963577885.1 Alphaproteobacteria bacterium | reverse complement strand
GTGGTTACCGGTTTCGGAACATAGCCCTCTCCACGCTTGCGCCGAACCTTCTGCTGCTGGCCCGCGCCGCCATCCTTGGAGCGCCCAATGGGCGCCTTGCCCTTCGCGTGGCGGCCGCCGCCACTTGTGCCGCCTTCCCCTTCACCGCTTAGGCCGTCTAGTTCCATTTGTTCCAACCGGTACAATTCGTCGCGCAAGCGCGCAGCCTCCTCAAACTCCAGGTCGGCGGCGGCAGCGCGCATACGTTTTTCTAGATCCGCCACATAGCTTTGTAGATTATGGCCAATCAGATGCTTGCGGTCCGCGTCGCCGGTCTCCACAGTGACGTGATCGCTCTCGTAAACAGAGGCTAGAATATCGGTGATGTTCTTTTTAATAGATTCCGGTGTAATGCCGTTTGCCTCGTTGTAGGCCATCTGTTTCTCGCGCCGCCGCTCGGTCTCTTCCAGGGCCTGGTTTAGACTTTTTGTGCGGTTATCCGCATACAGAATGACCCGTCCATCGACGTTCCGCGCCGCCCGGCCAATGGTCTGGATCAACGAGGTGGTAGAGCGCAGGAAGCCTTCCTTATCCGCATCCAATATGGCCACCAGGGTGCATTCCGGAATATCCAGGCCTTCGCGCAGCAGATTGATGCCGATCAGGATATCGAACACACCCAGGCGCAGATCGCGAATGATCTCGATCCGCTCCAAAGTATCAATATCGGAATGCATGTAGCGCACCTTCAGGCCCGCTTCATGCATATATTCGGTCAAATCCTCGGCCATGCGTTTGGTCAGGGTGGTAACCAGCGCACGCCCGCCGGCGGCGTTTACTTCGCGGCATTCGGCGATTAGATCGTCGACCTGATGTTCCACGGGACGGATAATGCAAACCGGGTCGATCAGGCCCGTGGGGCGGATCACCTGCTCGGTGAAGACGCCGTCCGTTCGTTCCAGCTCCCACTTTCCTGGCGTCGCCGACACGAACACGCTTTGCGGCCGCATGACCTCCCATTCCGAAAATTTTAGGGGCCGGTTATCGACGCAGGATGGCAGGCGGAAGCCAAATTCCGAAAGGGTCCATTTGCGCCGGAAGTCGCCCCGGAACATACCGCCCAGTTGCGGCACGGTGACGTGGCTTTCGTCCAGAACGACCAGGGCATCCTCCGGCAGGTACTCAAAAAGGGTGGGAGGCGGTTCGCCCGGATTACGGCCCGTCAAATAGCGCGAATAGTTCTCGATACCGGGACAGAAACCGGCCGCGTCCATCATTTCCAGGTCCAGCATGATGCGCTGTTCCAGGCGCTCCGCCTCCAGCAACATGCCGGTCTGACGTAGCTCTTCCAGGCGTATCGCCAGCTCCGCCTTGATACCCTTCATGGCCTGTTGCAGGGTCGGCCGCGGCGTCACGTAATGGCTGTTAGCGTAGACGCGCACCTTTTGGAAAGTATCGCTGCGCTGACCGGTCAGAGGGTCAAATTCGATAATCTCCTCCAGATCGTCGCCGAACAGGACAAAGCGCCAGGCCTGATCTTCCAGATGCGCCGGCCATAGTTCGACCACGTCGCCCCGCACCCGAAAGGTGCCCCGGCCAAAGAAATTATCGTTGCGGTGGTATTGCAGCTCCACCAGCCGCTTCAATAGGGCACCACGGTCAACCGTGGTGCCAACCTTTAATTCCAGGGTCATTCCGCCGTAGGTCTCAACCGATCCGATGCCGTAGATGCAGGAGACCGAGGCCACGATGATCACGTCATCGCGTTCTAGAAGGGCGCGGGTGGCAGCATGGCGCATGCGGTCGATCTGTTGGTTTATTTGGGCTTCTTTTTCGATATATGTGTCGGTGCGAGGGACATAGGCTTCGGGCTGATAATAATCATAGTAGGAGACGAAATATTCTACCGCGTTGTTTGGGAAAAAGCCCTTCATCTCGCCATATAACTGCGCGGCAAGGGTCTTGTTCGGGGCCAGTACCAGGGCCGGTTTTTGCGTCCGTTGAATGACCTGGGCCACAGTGTAGGTCTTGCCCGACCCGGTCACCCCCAGCAACACCTGATTGCGCTCGCCAGCTTTGACCCCAGCGGTCAATTCGGCGATGGCCTGGGGTTGGTCGCCGGCCGGCTCGTATTCCGAAACCAGATCGAAGGGGCGCCCGCCCTCGCCCTTCTCCGGGCGGGCAATCGTCGCGGGCACCCAGGTCGCCCGCTCCGCCTCCGCCAGAGATTTCTCGAAACTGCCGTGGATCTGTTTCATTGAGGTATGTGGCATTGCCCCAGTATAACCAATTTTACGGCCGTGTCGGATAGGGTTATGGTTGGCGCCATGAAAAATATGCTCGCCCATGACATTGAGGGGCCGCGGTCCTGGACCGGCGGTGAACTGGCGGATGATGCCGGGTTAATAGCCCTGGACGATGCCTGCCGGGACGAATTGTTGGATCTGGCGAGGCTTTTGGTGGCCAATCCCTTGCCAGTGCTGTCCCTACACCCGGACGATTTCGGGCTGGAAAATTGCCGGGTCCTGATGGCGCGGGTGCGCCAACAGCTGGACCGTGGCCTGGGCTTCGCCATTATCGACCGCCTGCCCCTAGAAAACCTCGACAATGAGACGACGGCAGCGCTCTATTGGCTATTGGCGTCCATGGTGGCCCGCCCGGTGGCGCAAAGCTGGGACGGCAAGATGCTGTACGAGGTCCGCGACACCGGCAAACAACCAGGCAACGGGGTGCGCCCGGATATCACCAACGCAGGCCAAAACCTGCATACCGACAACAGCTATAACCTGTGCCCACCGGACTACGTCTCCCTGCTTTGCCGGCAAACTGCGATGCAGGGCGGGATCAGCCTGCTGGTTAGCTTCGCCGCCGCGCACAACCGCATGCGGGCCGAATGCCCGGACCTGCTCGCCCGGCTGTACCAGGACTATACCTTTGACCGCCAGCGCGAACATGCACCCGATGACACCAAAGTGGTGCACCATCCCCTGTTTGCCTGGGATGGCAAGCGCCTGGTAGGCCGGTTGTCCAAGCGCATGGTGATCCAGGGCTATGAACTTGAAGACAAAGTCATGGACGAAACCACCGCCGCCGCGCTTGCGGCGTTGGAGGCAACCATGACCACGCCGGACATGGGCAAGGTTTTCCATTTTCAGCCCGGGCAGATCCAATTCGTCAATAATAGGAGCTGCGGCCACGCGCGCACCGCCTTCACTGACTGGCCCGAGCCGGCGCGGCGGCGGCACCTGACCCGCCTATGGCTACGGAATCAGGGCCGGGCGTTTTACAACGGGTGAGATGACGGCTGGCAACTAATCAGGTGCGTCACAAACCACCGTGCCCATGTCGGCCGGAATGGAGACTTCGATCAATTCGAAAGCGTTCGAGGTGGCGATTTCGTTGTGCGGTGTATCGCCGGGAATATACATGGAATCCCCCGCCGAAACCCGTTCCACCCGGCCGCCCGCGAACTCCAGATCGACCCAGCCGTTCAACATATAAACCAGCTGTCCTTCGCAAAGATGCGCATGCCAGCCGGTCGGTTCCGACAGCCCGGCCGTAGACGAAGTTATCTGGGCCCGAATACGGCCCTGGCTGGCCGCCGTCACGCCAAGCTCGCGGTATTGCATGAAATCGCGCCGGCCCGGCACCATCTGCGGGTTATCTCCCTTCGAGATAACGACTTCCTGGCCCGTTGCCGCGGCGTCCGCCGGTAGTGAAGCTTCCACACTCATATCAATTTTCCCTTCGCGATGACTAAAATAACAATGTGGGGCAGATGGTAGAATTGGCGGCGCCGCTTGGCAAGGGCATCAATCCACTTCCTTCAATCCGCCAAGGTCGCAAGAAGGTGCAACTACCCAAAATGACGATGGTTTGTGACTGGGATTACGAATGTCCATTCATCGCCCGCCAAAGGCGTTCGGGAGTGGTGGGCATTTCAATGTTGGTGATGCCGAGGGGTTTCAAGGCATCCAGGATGGCCGCAATGATGGTTTGCGGCGCGGCCATGCAGCCGGCCTGGCCGGACCCCTTGACACCAAGGGGGTTGGCCGCCGTCGGGGTTTGGCGAAAATGGACCTCAAATGGCGGCATTTCGACGGCACGGGGCAGCGCGTAGTCCATCAGGCTACCACTTAACAATTGCCCGGTTTCCGGGTCGTAGGCGACGTTTTCCATCACGGCCTGGCCGATCCCCTGGGCTACGCCACCATGCACTTGCCCCTCGGTCAGGCGCGGATTGATCAGGCGGCCATAATCATCGACGATAAGATAGCGTTCTAACCGCAGGGCGCCGGTCTCCCGGTCAATCTCGACCTCGGCGATGTGACAGCCGCTGGGGAAGGTAAAGGGCGCATTCTCCCGCCGCGCGTAACTGTCCAGGCCGTTGCCGTCGTCGTTGCTGGCGCCCTCCCCCGCTAACTTTGGATCCCGCGCCGCCACCGCGACGTCTAACAGGCAAACTGACCGCCCGCCGTCCGCGATGTGGAAAACACCGTCAGCAAAGGTCAGCGCCGCCACATCGGCCTGCAAAATCTGTGCCGCCACCGGGCGCGCCTTGGCCAGGGCCGCTGCCATGGCGGCCGCCAGCGCGCTGCCGCCCATGTGCATGGAACGGGCACCGCCATGACCGTTGCCGGCGCGCACCTTGGCCGTATCGGCCTGAATGTAGTGAAATCTATCCAGCGGTAAACCGAAAGTGGCGGCAGCGATCTGGCTGAAGGCTGTTTCATGGCCCTGGCCATTAGATTCCGTACCGAGGCGGAGTTCGATAGTGCCGTCGTCGCGGAATTTGACCTCGGCCCCTTCCCCATTGGCGCCACGGGCGGTTTCCAAGAAGCAGGCAACACCCATGCCGCGCAGGCGCCCGGCACCGGTCGCCGCACGCCGGCCTTCAAAGCCGGCCCGGTCGGCCAGGCGGACGGCGTCTTCGATATTGCCCTTGAAATCACCCGTGTCGATTTCGACCCCGAGGGCAGAGCGGTAAGGGAAGCTGTCGATAGCGTTCAACAGGCGTAGCGCAACCGGATCGATCCCGGTACGGCGCGCGGCGGCCTCGACCAGGCATTCAATGATATAATTGGCTTCCGGCTTACCGGCGCCACGATAGGCATCAATCGGCACCGTGTTGGTGAAGGCGCCCCGCACTTCCATGAAGACGTTCGGAATGGCGTAGATGCCGCCCATCGCGGTCGAGGCGGAATTAGTCGAACTGCCTGGCCCGAAAGAGGAAAGATAGGCCCCCATATTTGCCGTCATGTCGGTGGACAGGGCCAGAAAGCGGCCCTCTACATCCAGGGCCAGGCGGGCGGTCGCCTGGATGTCGCGCCCCTGGGTGCTGCTCATGAAATCTTCGTTGCGCTCGGCCACCCATTTCACGGGACGGCCAAGGCGCCGCGCGGCCCAGAGCAATAAGACCAACTCCGGATAGACGAAATTTTTCATACCGAAGCCGCCACCCACGTCCGGGGCAGAAACGTTCAGTTTCTCCGCCGGCACCTTGAAGACCGATTGGGCCAACTGGCCGCGGATACCGTGTACACCCTGGCCGGCGACCAGCAGGTTGAGGGTATCCGTTGCTGGGTCGTGGCTGCCGATCGCCGCGCGCGGCTCAACGGGCGCCGGCGCGACCCGGTTGTTGATGATTTCAAGCTCGACCACATGGGCGGCGCCGGCAAGGGCGCTTTCGACCGCCACGCGGTCACCTTTCTCAAAACGATAGACCAGGTTGCCGGCGGCTTCGGGCCAGATTTCCGGCGCGCCAGGAGCCAGCGCAGCGCGGCCATCGACCAGCGCCGGCAGGGCTTCGTAATCGACCTCGATCAGTTCCAGCGCATCGAGCGCGACATTGAGGCTTTCGGCGACCACGAAGGCCACCGGGTCGCCCACATGACGGACCCGCCCAAATGCCAGGGCGTAACGCGGGGGCACGATGATGGGCGCGACCGTCTCAACTACTCCGGCGGCGGCGCAGGGTAACGGCCCGATACCATCCGCCTCGAGGTCCGCCCCGGTATAGACACCGGCTACACCTGGCAAGGCCGCCGCCGCACGGGTATCGATCGTGGTGATAACGGCGTGGGCGTGAGGTGAGCGCAGAATGGCGCCGTGCAACTGCCCCGCCAGATCAAAATCAGCCGTGAATTTCCCCGCACCGGTCAGGAAGCGGCGGTCTTCCCGGCGTGGCATGGATTGGCCAAGAACAGACTCATTCACAACTGAATTCCTCAAACTGGGGTTTGCCGGATGACCTTGATAAATAATTACAACCTTATCCACATCCCATCACCGTTGGAATTGTTTTCCGGCCAGAGGGATCAAGGGCCCGTATTGCAATTGCGTTGATAGGACCAGCCCGCCGGACGAGCACAGAAGATAGCCGCCATACTCGGCGTGGTCGTCCGCCCGGAGTCCGGCTTCACCAACAATTACATTCGTTGAATTGAGTCGACTCTTATTTCGAGTAATAGTTTAATTATTCGAGGTAGAGCGACGCCGGACGAACTCCGGGTCGAATCGTGACCGGCTCAATGTATTATGTCAATTATAGAACAACAAGGAGAGGAATCGAGATGGGTACTTTTCTAAGCGACAGGGAACTGGAAGAACTTGAGTTGGCAGAGGGGGCCTTCGCCTCTCAGGTGCCTACACAGATGGTGTCCAACGGCGAGTTCACGCCGCTACCGCAGACGCCGCAACAAAAGCAGGTAGAGGGGCGGCTGACAGAACTGGCCGACAAATACGCTCCTAAGCAGGGCCTGGACCGACGCGGTTTTCTGCGCAGCGCCTGTGGTATGGCCGCTGCCTTCGTGGCCATGAACGAAGTTTTCGGCCCGGTGTTCGATGTCTCGGAAGCCGAGGCGGCCAATCGCGACATGACCTTGGCGCGGGCCAGCGGTCTGTCGCATCAGTTCATTCTCGATGATCAGACCCATTTCGTGCACGACAATTTCAAGCAGGAAGGCCTGCTGGGTTTGGGAAAATTCGCTTCCGAGAACTGGAATAAAGACCTAAAGCCGGAGCAGCTGTCCCTAGCTTATTACAAGTTCGAGAATTATGTGCGGCAGATTTTCATCAATAGCGACACCAAAGTGGCCCTGTTATCGGGCGCCCCGTTCGATGATCCAAACTGGGCGTTTCTGCCCAACGATCAGATCAGGGAAGCGGTCGATATGATCAACGAGGTCGCGGGCTCCCGGCGCATGCTGGGCCATTTCGTCATCACGCCCGGCCAGGACGGCTGGATGGAGGAAGCCGAGCGGGGTATGTCGGAGGTCAAACCGGATGGATGGAAAGCCTATACCATCGGCGACCCGCTGTCAGCTAAAACCAAGTTCCCCTACCGCCTGGACGACGAGAAGCTGATGTATCCGTTCTATGAGAAGGCGCAGAAGGCGGGCATCAAGAACATCTCCATCCACAAGGGCCTAATGCCGGCCGACTACGAGAAGAGCTGGGCCGATGTCTGGCGCTACCAAACCCCATGGGATCTACCTAAGGTCGCCAAGGACTGGCCGGACTTCAACTTCATCATCTATCACGGCTGCCTGCGGCCCTTCCTGGAGTCTCCCGAAATCGTCTTGGCGGAGTTCGAAAATACCGGCGAGATCACCTGGGCTTCCGATCTAGCCCGCATCCCGCAGGAGCACGGCGTTGACAATATCTATGCCGAAATTGGCACCTCCTTCGCCATGTGCGCAACCGCCAACCCGCGTTTCGCAGCGGCTCTGCTGGGCACATACATCAAGGGTATGGGCGCCGATCACGTCTGCTGGGGCACCGATTCACTTTTTTATGGCTCTCCGCAATGGCAGATCGAGGCCCTCCGGCGCCTGGAAATCCCCGAGGACATGCAGAAGAAGCATGGCTTCGCGCCGTTGGGCGGAGCGACATCGGCGACGAAGAATGCAATTTTCGGCTACAACTCTGCCCGCCTGTTCAATTTGGATCTTACGACCCAGCGGGCGGACTACGGTCCGTTGCCCACCGATACCTTTGGCGAGATCCAGGAGGCTTATCGCCTTGCCGGTGGCTTGATTCCGGATACCGCCGCCGGCTATATCGCCAAACGATCGGCCTGAACCTGATGCAGTCGCGGTTGAGGGGCATTCCACGAAGACCGGCCCGTCAACCGTGGCGGTTGAGGTTTGACGTCATGAACTGAACTGGTTTTGCCTTGCGATTACTCATGCACCTTATGCTGGCATTGGGCATCGCGAGGACCGCATCA
>CAUZBE010000117.1:0-8212 GCA_963577885.1 Alphaproteobacteria bacterium | reverse complement strand
TGCAACAAGGGTTGGTGCCTATATAATTATCTGCCAAATCCAGATTGATATCGATTATGAGAGAATGGCCCACAACACTTAATTCAAGCGGCATACCCGCTCGTCCCTCACACTTGGATGGGAAGCCTGACCCGACCCAGAGCGCCGTTAATCCAAATGCACCCCGGCATTACACAAAAATGAATTAAACCAAATACTAGGGTCGTTTACGCGGCTCCTATTATTCGCGAACGGCTCTGAATTTCACGATACCAGCCGATAGCCGCCCGGCGCCGTGACTAGAATTTCGGCGCTAGAGGGGTCGATCTCGATTTTTTGCCGCAGATGGTAAATGTGGGTTTCCAAGGTATGGGTCGTCACGCTGGCATTGTAGCCCCAAACCTCATTCAACAGCACATCCCGGCTGACCGCCTTGCCGCCGGCCCGAAACAGATACTTCAGGATCGAGGTCTCTTTTTCCGTCAATCGAACCTGCTGGTTGCGGTCGTTTTCCAGCAACAGCTTGGCCGATGGCCGGAACGTGTAGGGACCAATGGTGAAAACCGCGTCTTCGCTCTGTTCATGCTGGCGCAGATGGGAGCGGATGCGGGCCAGCAGGACGGTTAATTTGAACGGCTTGACGACGCAATCGTTGGCGCCGGATTCCAAGCCCAGGATGGTGTTGGCATCGCTGTCGGCTGCCGTTAACATGATGATAGGACATTTCACCGACGCCTTGCGCAGCGTCTTGCAAACTTCGCGGCCATCCAGATCGCCGAGGCCCACGTCCAGCAACAGCAGGTCGAAATGGCCCCCTTTGGCAATATTCAGCGCCTCGGCGCCGGATCCCGCCTGGGTGGTGACAAATTCGCCATGCAATTCCAACTGCTCAGCCAAGGCTTCACGCAAGTGGTCTTCATCGTCCACCAACAGAATTTTCTTCGCCGTCATCGCACAACCCGAACTCGCCGAATGATTTGCAAACGTCGTTGCACTAGATATAGGCAGCCACCGCAAATCCAGCAAGCACAAGAAGAATATGGCGTCCGGGCCGGGGCACTGGAACCGCCAAAAACATCGCCAAATCGTTGCAGGCGGTATACTGTCGGCGGCGATCATGACCGCCACCAACGCCAATGTAATTGCCGTCGACCGCGCCATCGCCGAATTCCGGCGGGGCCGGCCGGTGCTGCTGGAAGGCGATGAAGGCGACTATGCCCTGGCCCTGGCGGCAGAACAGGCCAGTCCCGATAGCCTGCGCGATCTTTGTACGTGGGGCGGCGGCGCCGTGATGGTGCTGACGGAAAGCCGGGCCCAGGCCCTGCATATTAAGCCGACGGGGCGGGGCGTGGTGTTATTGCCTATCGATCAGAACACCGATGCCGGCCTGGTGCAAACGCTGGCCGATGGCAGTACGGATTTAGCCCAGCCCCTGCGCGGGCCCTTTCAACGAGACCGCCGGAGCCCGCATCCCACCGAGACCGCCGCCGTGCAACTGGCCAAGGCGGCGCGGCTGCTTCCCTCCGCCGTTGTTGTGCAAATCCCCGATGATACCAATATATTTACCGCCGAGGCACAATATTTGAGCGTGACCCCGGCGCAGATTGCAGGTTATGAACAGGATACCGCGTTAACCTTGCGCCAGGTGGCCGAGGCGCCCATCCCCCTGGCCGGGGCTGAAAACTGCCGCATGGTCGCCTTCCGTCCCGCCGACGGCGGGGTTGAGCACCTAGCCATCATCGTCGGCGATCCGGATCGTCATCACCCGGTACTGACCCGTTTGCATTCCGAATGTTTCACTGGCGATTTGCTGGCCTCGTTGAAATGCGATTGCGGCGAGCAATTGCGCGGCGCCATTACCTTGATGGCGGAACAGGGCAGCGGTGTCCTTTTGTATCTGGCCCAGGAAGGCCGGGGTATCGGTCTGATGAACAAATTGCGGGCCTACAGTTTGCAGGCCGAGGGCTTTGATACGATCGAGGCCAACTTGCGCCTAGGCTTCGACGCGGACGAGCGGGATTTTCTACCCGCCGCCGAGATGCTGCGCCTGTTGGGTTTTTCCCAGGTCCGCCTGTTGACCAACAACCCCGATAAAGTCGCCGGGCTGGAAGCGTGCGGCATCACGGTCTGCGAACAGGTCGCCCACGCGTTTCCCGCCAATGTGCACAACGAATTCTATCTGCGCACCAAAAAGGACCGTTCCGGCCATTTGTTGTAGGGGCGCCCGCCCAACGCCATGCTGAGACAGCTATTTTGCTTGGTTCGTTAATCATCCATATTATGTCATATTTCATGACATCCGGATAGATTATGGTCCACTATCGAAATAACCCTTTACCGTGGATATAATTTCTGCCCGCGACTCTATCTGCGTCAATGCAAAGGCTAAACATGGCGCGTATTGAAGTTACCGCGGACGGCTGGGCACGGCATGGCGCGCATCGTTACTTTTGCGCCCTGGGACGGGGCGGCATCCAGCGGAACAAACGGGAAGGTGACGGCGCCACGCCGGCCGGGCTTTATCCGTTGCGCCAACTCCTGTATCGGGCCGATCGGTTGGCCCGGCCGGACAGCAACTTAGCCATGGCGGAAATCCAGCCTCTGGACGGCTGGTGCGATGCGCCCGGCGATGCCGCCTATAACAAGGCGGTCACCTTGCCCCATGGCGCCAGCGCCGAGGCCATGTGGCGGGCCGATGAGCTCTATGATTTGGTGATTGTCACCGGACACAACGACGACCCGGTGGTGCCGGGCCGGGGCAGCGCCATATTCATCCACGTAGCGCGCCCGGACTACGGCCCTACCGAAGGCTGCGTCGCTCTATCTCGCCAGGACCTGTTGGCCCTGCTAATCGTCCTAGACGGCAACAGCGAAATTCAGATAGACCCTTAAGGGTATGGCTGGCGGGCGCCAAAGATTGCCGTACCCACCCGGACCAGGGTGGCGCCAAATTGAATTGCCACTTCATAATCCGCGCTCATGCCCATGGACAATTCGTTTAACCCATTGCGCAGGGCGATTTTCCGTAGCAAAGCGAAATGCAAACTGCATTCCTCATCCACGGGCGGAATACACATCAGGCCGCGCACGGACAGGCCCAGCTCGTCCCGGGCCAGGGCGACGAAGGCATCCGCCCCCTCCGGCCAGATACCGGCTTTTTGGTCCTCTTCTCCGGTATTGACCTGGATGAAACAATCCACCTGCCGGCCTTGTTTGTCCATCTCCCGGGCCAGGGCCATAGCCAGCTTGGGGCGATCCACGGTTTCGATGACATCGAACAGTGTGATCGCATCGCGCACCTTGTTGGTTTGCAGGGGCCCGATCAAGTGGAGGCGCAGATCGGGATGGGCCGCTTTCAAGGCCGGCCACTTGCCTTGCGCTTCCTGCACCCGGTTTTCGCCAAATCGGTGCTGACCGGCCAGAATAGCGGGTAAAATGGCGTCGGCCGGCTGGGTCTTTGATACTGCCACCAAGGTTGCGTCTTTGGGATCACGGCCGGCGGCGGTCACGGCGGCGGCAACGGCGGCCTGGACCGCCGCCAGATTGGCGGCCACACCCACCGGCTCAATGACTGGTTCCTCGCGCGCGCTCATGGCATGTTTACCCCTATGTCCGCCGCAACACTAACAAAGCTATCGCTTCGCCTCAATCACCGGTCTGGATATTTTGGCCGGCTGCCGGGCGTCATTCTGCTGACCGACGCGGCACGCCTGGCGGACCCGGTGCCAGTGGCCGCCGCGTTACCCCACGGCAGTGGCATCATTCTGCGCCATTATGAGGCCCCCGGGCGCGAGGCACTAGGCCGCGAGCTCATGGCCCTTTGCCGCCGCCGCGGCCTGGTCCTGCTGGTCGCGGGTGACGCGCGCCTGGCCTGGCGCCTGGGGGCCCATGGCATTCACCTGCCCGAATGGCAGGTTCGCCAGGCGCCGGTCCTGCCGCATAGGCCGGGTTGGCTGGTCACGGCGGCCGCGCATTCCCAAGGCAGCCTGCATCAAGCGGGTCAGCGGGGCGTTGACGCCGTGCTGTTGTCACCGGTTTTCCCTACGGCCAGCCACCCTGGGGCACCCGCGCTGGGCGCCTTGCGTTTCGCGGCCATGACCAGGTCCTGCCCGCTGCCCATCTATGCCCTTGGCGGCATCGCGGCGGGCAACGCTGCCCGGCTGACCAACAGCGGTGCGGCCGGTATCGCGGCGATTTCTGGATTAGTGTGCTGATCCAGTAGGTAACAACTTTTTATGCGCCGTTGCCGTTGCCCTCAAGATAGCCGCGCTCTTTCAGGAATTCGATGATTTTATCCGCCGCCTGTTCCGCCGATTGTTCGACGGTGTTGATCGTCAGCTCGGCCAGGTCAGGTTCTTCATAAGGTGAATCGTAACCGGTGAAATTCTTAATCTCGCCGGCCCGGACCTTCTCGTAAAGCCCTTTGGGATCGCGTTGTTCACAAACCTCCAGCGGCGTATCGACGTAAATTTCTAGAAATTCGCCCTCCGCCATCAAATCCCGCACCATGCGGCGTTCCGCCCTGAACGGAGAGATGAAGGCGGTCTGAACCATCAGGCCGGAGTCAACCATCAGTTTGGCTACTTCACCAACGCGGCGGATGTTCTCGACCCGGTCGGCGTCGGTAAATCCAAGATCCCGGTTCAGGCCATGGCGCACATTATCACCGTCCAGCAAGTAGGTGTGCCGGTTCATCGCATGCAATTTCTGCTCGACGATATTGGCGATCGTGGATTTGCCGGACCCCGACAGGCCGGTAAACCACAACACGCTGGGGCGCTGATGTTTTTGTCCGGCACGGGCCTGCTTGTCCACCGCCACCGATTGCCAGTGGATATTGGTGGCCCGCCGCAGGCCGAAATTGATCATGCCGGCGGCAACCGTGTGATTGGTTAAACGATCAATCAAGATGAAGCTGCCGAGCGTGCGGTCCTTGCTATAAGGTTCAAATGCGATGGGCGCGCTCAACGAAATATTACAAATTCCGATCTCGTTAAGCTCCAGCACCTTAGCTGCTTCATGGTCCTGATTGTTGATATTGATCTTGTATTTCAGTTCCGAAACCGACGCGGGCGTAATCTGATTGGCGGATTTCAGAAGATAGGACCGTCCCGGCAGCAGTTGTTCGCCCTGCATCCAGATCAGGTGGACCCGAAATTGGTCGGAGGTTTTGGGACGTCCCTCGACACTGGCGATCACGCCGCCGCGGGAGACGTCGATGTCGTCGGTCAGGGTCAGCGTCACCGCATCGCCGGCCACCGCCTCTTCAAGATCGCCACCGTGAGTGACAATTCGTTCGATGCGCGAGGTCTTGGCCGCCGGCAGGACGACAATCTCGTCACCCGGGCGCAAACGGCCCGCCGCCAAGGTGCCGCTGTAGCCCCGAAAACCCGGATCGGGGCGATTGACCCATTGTACGGGAAACCGCGCCGGGCCGCTGGCATGGTCGACGGCCAGCTCCGCGGTCTCCAATGCAATCATCAGGGTCTCGCCCCTGTACCAGGGCATGGCAGTAGAGGGATTCAGGACATTTTCGCCGTTCAGGGCGGAAAGCGGGATGGGTGTAACGTTTTCCAGGCCAATGGAGTGGGCAAACGCCAGGTAATCAGCGACGATTGCTTTAAAATTGTCTTCTTCGTAGGCAACAAGATCCATCTTGTTTACCGCCAGCACCACCTGTTTGATGCCCAGCAAGGCGACGATGTGACTATGGCGCCGGGTTTGCGTGACAACGCCGTTGCGCGCATCGACCAATATGATGGCGAGATCGGCGGTGGAGGCACCCGTCGCCATGTTGCGGGTGTATTGTTCGTGGCCAGGCGTATCGGCGACGATGAATTTGCGTTTGTCGGTAGCGAAAAACCGGTAGGCGACGTCGATGGTGATGCCTTGCTCCCGTTCCGCCGCCAGACCATCAACCAGCAAGGCCAGGTCAATGTTCTGGCCCTGGGTGCCAAAGCGTTTGCTGTCGCTTTCAAGGCTGGAAAGCTGGTCCTCGAATATCTGTTTGGCATCGAACAGCAGGCGCCCGATCAGCGTACTCTTGCCATCGTCAACGCTGCCGCAGGTGAGGAAGCGTAACAGTCCCTTTTGGCCCTGCTCGGCAAGATAGGCTTCGATCTCGGCCTGTGGGGTCTCTTTCGCCAGGGTGTTTTGGGGGGCGGCGGCCATCAAAAATACCCTTCCTGCTTCTTGCGCTCCATCGAGGCGTCGGAATCCTGGTCGATAACCCGGCCCTGGCGCTCGGAAGTGGTCGACAACAACATCTCCTGGATGATCTCGGGCAGCGTTGCCGCCTGGCTTCGGACGGCGCCGGTCAGCGGATAACAGCCCAGAGTGCGAAAGCGCACCATTTCAAGTTTCGGCGTTTCGCCGGGTTCAAGCGGCATGCGATCATCATCGACCATGATCAATGTGCCGTTGCGCGCCACCACCGGCCGTTCCGCGGCGAAGTATAGCGGCACCATGGGAATTTGTTCCTGATAGATATATTGCCAGATATCCAACTCCGTCCAATTGCTGAGCGGAAAGACGCGGATGCTTTCGCCGGGATTGATGCGCGTGTTGTAGATATTCCACAGTTCCGGACGCTGGTTCTTGGGGTCCCAACGGTGCAGATCGGAACGGAAAGAGATCACCCGCTCCTTGGCGCGGCTCTTCTCCTCATCCCGGCGCGCGCCGCCAAAGGCGGCGTCGAAGCCATGGCGGTTCAGCGCCTGCTTCAAGGCCTGGGTTTTCATAACGTCGGTGTGAACCGCGCTGCCATGACTGAACGGCCCGATGCCCTGATCAACGCCTTCCTGGTTGATGTGTACAATCAGCTCCATGCCTAGATCAGCCGCCAGCTTATCGCGAAATTCAATCATCTCGCGGAACTTCCATGTGGTGTCCACATGCATTATCGGAAACGGCGGAATTGAGGGGTAGAACGCCTTCATGGCCAGATGCAGCAATACGGACGAATCCTTGCCGATGGAGTAGAGCATCACCGGCTTGCGGCATTCGGCGGCCACTTCCCGAAAAATATGAATGGCTTCGGCCTCTAGGGCGTGAAGATGGGGCGATGATTTCATGAATATCCCACAGCTCAGCTTCTCTTCTCTCGCGGACTGAATGGCTGCAAATCAGCCTTTTCTATCAGAGACTCGCACTCTAAACAAACGTCAATAGTGCATACTTATGATTTTCTCTTGTCGTGGCGTTATTCCCCGTTCCCATAAACTTGTACGAAAATGGCCCCAATGGGCAGTGACGCGTTGTCAAGCGTGGAAACGAAAGCTAGTCTCCAACATGAACCTAAAAAATAGTGAAGCGGTGGCATGCGCCTTAACCTGGGTTGCGGCTTCGATAAAAAAGCCGATTGGATCAACGTTGACAAGATCCCCATGTCCGAGCCGGATGAACTGGTAGACTTGGAGGAAATTCCGTGGCCCTGGGCGGATGACAGCGTTGAGGAAGTACAGATGCGTCATGTGCTGGAGCATTTGGGCGCGACCACGGACAGTTATCTTGCCATTATAAAGGAGTTGTGGCGGATTTGCCGACCCGGCACCTTGGTGCGCATCGTTGTACCGCACCCGCGCCATGATCATTACCTGAACGATCCGACCCACGTGCGGCCCATTACCGTACAGGGTCTGGAAATGTTTTCGCAAAAGCGCAATCATGAATGGCAGAAAAAAGGCATTCCCAACACGCCACTGGGACTCTATCTGGGCGTGGATTTCGAAATCGTCTCATTTGACGTGCTGCCCGATGAACCGTGGCGCGGCCGCCTGCAGCGGGGCGAAATACAGCCCGCCGCTTTACAGGAAGCCATGCGCATGTACGCCAACGTGATTATGGAGACCACGATCGTGATGCGGGCGGTGAAGGCCGGCGCCTGACGGGCAGGCCGCCCGCGCGCTGTTGCCGCATTGCCACAGTGTTCGATTATCTACACACCTGTGACCATGATTGCTTGCATTTCTCCCGGACGATGTGCTCAATGCAGTAGAGCTAAAGGTGCTTCACCGGTCTGCAACGTGTGTTGTTAGGGCCACAAAGCAAGAGAGAGAAGGTAAAAGCAATGAAAAGTATATTATACGGAACTACGGCTCTGATGGCAGTTGGCCTGATGGCTGGTACGGCGGTTGCCGCCGAGAAGATTTCACTCGGCTTGGGTGGCTATTGGCGCGCCCAGGTACAAATGGGGAACAACGAGAGCGATGCCGCCGGCGCCGACTCAGGTCTT